>JABDMN010000354.1 GCA_013001485.1 Acidimicrobiia bacterium | reverse complement strand
GGAATCGTCGACACCGACGACCGAACCCGTGGCATCCACATGGCCCTGAACGATGTGGCCGTCGAACCTGCCCGATGCAGGCATCGCCCGCTCGACATTGACCCCATCACCCGTGCTGTAGCTACCGAGCGCGGTTCGGCGCAGAGTCTCCGAGATCACATCGACTGAGAAGGCATCACCCTCCACGTCGGTCACGGTCAGACAGGCCCCGGCCACCGAAATCGAGTCTCCGATGCCAAGGCCTTCGGTCACATCGGTGGCCTTGATCGACAATCGGGCGCTCTCGTCGCCTTTGTCGATCGCAACGATCGAGGCCATCTCCTCAACGATGCCGGTGAACATCAGCAATCCCCCATGATCTTGACGGTGTCACCAAGCAGCTCGACGCTTGTGATGCTGACCACGGTGGCGTCGGCCACTGTGGGAAAGACACCGTCCAACGGAGCCAAACCGGAGCCGCCTCCCACTTTGGCGCCGGCATAGGCGACGACACGGTCGACGAGGCCGTTGCTCCACAGTGCCCCTGCGAGGCCTGGTCCACCCTCGACCAGGATCCCCAGCGTCCCCCGTGACTCGAGATCCTTGATCATCGCGTCGAGATCGACGCCAGCTGGGCCAGACAACACGACAACCTCTCCCGAGGGCGTGTCGACGGGTTTCGCTGAATAGACGAGCGGGTCGCGAGACCAGAGGGCGGCGTCACCGGGCAGCGGGTCTTCACCAGCAACGATGACCGGACGCGGTTGAGGCCCGACGTGGTCCTCGAGCCGGACATCAAGGCGAGGATCATCCGCGCGGACCGTCCCTGCCCCCACGACGACGACATCGCTCGCAGCTCGCAGCCGATGGGCGTCCCTCCGAGCCTCATCGCCCGTGATCCACTTCGAGGTGCCATCGGCCCCAGCCACCTGTCCATCGAGCGTCATCGCCCACTTGAGCGTGACCAGAGGCCGACCGGTGCGACGGTGGTGGAAGTAAGCAGGGTCGTTGGCTTCGACAGCGGCCGTGGCGGTCGGGCCGGTCACGTCGATCCCGGCCTCGCGCAGCCGGGCAACGCCTTGTCCTGAGACACGTGCATCGGGGTCGAGCGCGCCAACGATGACTCGATCGATCCCGGCAGTGATGATGGCTTCGGTGCAAGGAGGGGTGAGGCCCTGGTGATCGCAGGGCTCCAACGACACGACCAGGGTGCCTCCGCGAGCCGCGTCTCCAGCGGAAGCAAGCGCCACAATCTCTGCATGGTCGTCACCGGCGACACGGTGGACGCCCGAACCGACCTCGCCGCCGGCACGGTCGAATACGAGCGCGCCGACCCGAGGGTTGGGGTGCGGGAGTGCTGTCGCACTCAGGCCGACGGCCCGGTGCATCCAGGCGTCGGCGTCAATTGATACGCCGGGCGTCACGTGGCCTCCTTCTTCCATCCGGACTCTGACCGTCGGTCCCGGGATTCCACCGGGTCAGCTTGCCGAAGCAAGGTCGCGGACTCTCACCGCCGGTCGGGAATTGCACCCTGCCCTGAAGGGGCGTTTGTACCCGCCATGGTAGCGGGACGGGAACCGTGACTGGCCGTCAGGTACGGCGGTCGATCTGGTAGCTGCTGCCGTGCTGCCGCTTGGCGTATTCCTTCATCTCCGATGCGATGGCAGAGGCCTCCCACTCGGAGTTGATCTCGCGTCGCTGGTTCGTGGCGACGCCCAGCGAGATCGAGGAGACAGGGAATGCGTGGCGCTCTCCGCGCCGATCGGTCACCTCGATGAACCCCTGCAACGCATCTGCGGTGTCGTAGAACTCGAGGATCCCGTCGTCGTAGGTGCGGACGGTCTCTTTGCAGAACTGCTCAACGTGGTCCGGGCTGATGACAGCCACGAAGTCGTCGCCACCAACGTGACCGACAAAGGCCTCTTCGTCTCCGCACTCCGCTGCCGCATCGAGCAGGGTCGTAGCCGCAAACTTGATGACTGAATCGCCTCGCATGAATCCGTAGTGGTCGTTGAAGGCTTTGAAGTTGTCCAGGTCGGCGTGGACGACTGAGAAATCGCCGTCTCGCTCAACTCGCTTCTCCAGCTCGCGAGAGATCCGGAAGTTGCCCGGGAGGCCGGTCAGCGGAGAGAGATCGCGCATCTGCTGTGCTCGACGAAGCACCGTGCGAACCCTGGCGACCAGTTCTTCGAGGTCGAATGGCTTGGTGATGTAGTCGTCGGCGCCGAGATCGAGACCCTTCACGCGATCCTCGGCCAGAGCCTTGGCCGTGAGGATGATGACGGGCACGTTGGCCGTTGCCGGCGAATTGCGGAGGCGGCGCAGCACTGTGAGCCCGTCCATCTCCGGCATCATGACGTCGAGCAACACCAGATCGGGCGGGCGGGCTTTTGCGGTCTCCAGAGCAACGAGACCACCGTCTGCAGTGTCGGCCTCGAAGCCCTCGAGCTCGAGGTTCATCCGCACAAACTGCAGGATGTCCGGATCGTCATCGACGACGAGGATCCGCTCTTTCATGACAACTCGTTTCGTAGCGCACGCACGGCGTCAACGGGGTCGGGCGCTCCGAAGATCGCCGACCCTGCGACGAACACGTCAGCACCTGCTTGTCGGGCAGAGCCGATCGTGCTGGGGGTTATCCCCCCGTCTATCTGGATATCGGCAGGAAGACCCTGTGAATCAACCCATTTCCGGATGGACTCGACCTTGGGCAGCACCTCAGGCATGAAGGACTGCCCGCCAAAGCCCGGTTCCACCGACATCACCACGACAACATCCATCAGATCGAGGAACGGTTCGACGGCGGCCGCAGGAGTGATCGGATTCAGGACGATCCCGAAGCCCAGCTCGTTGGCCCTAGCCAATGCTGCGACGGGTCTTGGATCGGGAAACACCTCGACATGGACCGTCACCAGGTCGGCACCGGCCTCGGCAAGTGCCGGGAAATAGGCGTCGGGATTCGTGGTCATCAGGTGGCAATCGAAGAAGAGCTTGCTGTGCGGCCGTATCGACTTGATGACTGGAATCCCCAGGGAGACGTTGGGCACGAAGTGGCCGTCCATCACATCGATGTGGAGCCAATCGACGTGTTCCTCGACCGTGGCGATCTCCTCACCGAGCCGGGAGAAGTCGGCGGCGAGTATGGACGGAGCGATGCGACCTGGCTTCACTCGATGACGATCCCGTCGAGGTCTTCCTCCGGCAACGGATACTCGAGACCGGCTCCGCGCAGCGCCTCGACGAGGACTTCAGCCACCAGCAGGTTGCGATACCACTTGTGGTTGGCCGGAATGATGTGCCACGGCGCGTGGTCTGTCGAGGTCCTCTCGAGGACGTCCTCATACGCGGCCATGTAGGAATCCCAGAGCTTGCGATGATCGAGGTCCCCGGTATTGAACTTCCAGTTCTTCGTCGGGTCGTCGAGGCGTGCCTGCAGGCGACGCTTCTGTTCGTCCTTGTCGATGTGGAGATAGAACTTGCGAATGATGGTGCCCTCGTCTGCGAGGAGCTTCTCGAATGCGTTGATGTGATCGAATCGCTTCGACCACCGCTCCTCTGGCACAAGGTCGAGGACTCTCACGACGAGCACGTCCTCATAGTGACTGCGATTGAACACGCCGATCTCGCCGGACCCTGGTGTGTGCTCGTGGACCCTCCACAGGTAGTCGTGGGCGAGCTCCTCGGTTGTCGGGACCTTGAAATTGGCGATCTTGACGCCTTGCGGATTGGTCCGACGGAACACCTTGCGGATCGTGCCGTCCTTGCCGCCGGTATCCATGGCCTGAAGCACCATCAGCAATTTCCTGCTGCCGTCGGCCCACAGCAGACGGCCGAGCTCACCTAACTCTTTGGCGAGGTCCTTGAAACGCCGTTCGGCGTCCTCGCGGGTGAGTCCGCCCGTCTCGGTGGCGGAGATCGCAGACAGGTCGACGCGCGACCCTGGTTCAACCTTCATGGGACCCCTGTTTTCGGCTACGGGAGACTACCCCGATCAGCGATCGATCACTGAGATGAACATGCCATCGGTGCCGGTCGTGTCCGGACGAAGCATGAGACCACTCCCGAGGTCAGCACCAGGAAGGCCGGCGGGTGCCCGCCCGCCACGTGGGCCAACGATGCCGGTCGTCTCGGCTGCTGTCACGGTGCACACCGAATAGACCACGCGTCCCCCCGGCCGAACCAGGTCGATCGCAGCGTCGAGGAGCCGACTCTGGAGCTTCGCCAGATCATCGATCGAACGCGGTTCGATGCGATGCATGATCTCCGGTCTCCGCCGCAGTGTCCCGAGGCCCGTGCAGGGGGCATCGAGCAGGACACGATCGAACGAACCGGGCTTGAACGCCGGTCTGGTCCCGTCGACGAGGAGCCACGAGATCCATGGATCTTCTACGCGCCTTGCCGCAGACACCAGCCGGCGGTGATGGACGTCGGCTGCGACCAACAGGCCCGTGCCTTCCATGGCGTCACGGAGATGAATTGTCTTGCCGCCAGGCGCAGCAGCCATATCCAGGATGCGCTCGCCAGGTGCCGCCTCGACCGCCATCCCTACTGCAGTGGACGCCGGGTCGGCGATGGTCGCCTCTCCTTTGCGGACGAGATCTCCTGCCGTCGCGGCATCCTCAATGATCCGGGCGGGGGCAATGCCTTCTACGGCGTTGCCGACCTCCGGCGCTCCCGGTCGTAGACGAACCGCCAGTGGCGCATCGGCAAGGGACGCCGCCTCGAAGGCATCCACGGTCCCCCAGTCAGTTTCGAGTACCGAACGGATCCAGTCAGGCAGGCGGGGAGGCGGGAGTTCGGCAGCGCCAACGAGTTTCCTCAGCACGGCGTTGACGAAACCCCGCCGCCCGCGGTTGTCGACTCCGCCCACAATCGAGTCCACCGCCGCGTGCGGTGGGGTGTTGTGGACCTTGAGCTCGACCACGCCTACCCGAAGGCGGTCGAGCAGGTCCGGGTCGATGTCCGCGACAGACCGTCCGGAGACTCCCGCGATGAGTTCATCGATTGCGTCGCGGCGTCGCAGGACCGCATACACATCGGCGTACACCAGGGCACGATCCGGGGGCGAGAGTTTCGAAGTTGCCGACCGGAGCACGACGTTGCTGTACGCCCCATCGCGAACGATTCGACCAACCAGCTCGGCGGCAAGGCTTCGGCTTGCGGCTCCCTTTGTCACAAGACGGTGACGGGCTGGTTGCGACGTCCGTTCATCCATGCCCTGGCATCCATGGCGTTCTTGCCTGCAGGCTGGATCGTGTGCAGGACGAGACTTCCCGACCGGGTGCCCAGTCGTACTTCTTCGGTGGCAGCGATCACGCCCGGCTCGGTGTCTTCAGCACTCACGGTGACCGCATGGATCTTGATGCGTCCGTCGGCTGTGTCGAGCCATGCGCCAGGTCGCGGCTGGAAGGCTCGCACCTTCCTCTCCAGCTCTTCGGCCGACTGGCCCGGATCGAGGCGAGCATCGGACGGCTCCAGGCGAGGAGCGTGGGTGGCACCAGCGTCGTCCTGCGGCTCGGAGGTCAGCTCACCCGCCAGGAGCCGAGGAAGAGCGTCCGCCAGGAGGTCCGCGCCGACACCTGCCAGCCGGGCGGTGAGCCGCCCTCCCGTGTCGTAACTTGCGATCGGCGTCGACGCTGTCGTGACCACCGGCCCAGTGTCGAGTCCCTCGTCCAGCCTCATGATCGATACACCGGACTCGCTGTCGCCGGCGGCAATCGCCGCCTGGACGGGTGCTGCTCCCCGCCACCGAGGCAACAGCGAGAAGTGCACGTTGACAAACCCGTGTGTCGGTACTGCCAGGACCTCGGGCTTGAGAAGCTTGCCGTACGCCACGACCACGCCAACATCGGGACGAAGGTCGTCGATGACTTCCTTCAACTCGCCGGCGGAGGGTTGATAGAGATCGATTCCCCAATCGAGGGCGGCTTCCTTGACTGCCGTCGGCACGGGATCTCCTCGGCGGCCCTTGGGTCGGTCTGGTTGGGTGATGACTCCGACGACGTTGACACAACTCGCGGCCGCGGCCAGGGACGGCACGGCCGCAGGTGGGCTGCCCAGAAACACGGCCCGGGTCATCGCATCCCCAGAGATTCCTCGCGAATCTCCTTCAGCGCATGTTTGCGCG
>JABDMN010000352.1 GCA_013001485.1 Acidimicrobiia bacterium | reverse complement strand
TTGTAATGCTGTACGTCTTTCCAGTACCGGCGCTGGCTTCCAACGCCGTGAATCCGGTGGGTAGTGGGCCGGCGAGATCGAAAGGACGGGGATCGGTCATAGAGCATCGGTCTCCGCCGTCAATTCGAACGTTTCGTCGATCAGCTTCTGGTAGGCGAGCAATCGAGAATCGGGTTTGGAGTGCCCCGGGGGGTCCGGGTCGTAGGGCTGGGTTTGGAGGGCGAGAAGGGCGTTGTCGTCGATGCGTCCGAAGGCTGCCTGGGCGAATGGGTCATCGATCATTCCTGGATAGAGGCCTTGGGTGCTCCACCCCTTCAGGGTGACGGCACCTCGTGATTCGGTGGCTCGCACTTTGGCCAGCACCGGCAGCGGTTCGGACAGGGCGAGTGAGCGCAGGTGGAGCAGCGTCCTCATCCCAAGGTGCGCGCTGGCCAGCCGTTCTTCGCCGGTGTCGCCCCGCATCCGGATCGCCGTGAGCGCCACCTTGTCCTTTTCGCGGGAGCCCTTTGACGCCGCTATTGCTTGCCAGGCTCGATCGGGGTGTTGCAGGGTGAGCGCGCACAAATCGATCCAGGTTCCCCGGTACAGACGTTCATCGGGCCTCGATGCGGTTGCACGTATGGGCCCGGTGCTGTAGGCGTGGTCGACTCCAGCTACTTCGCCAACGACGTTTGTTCCGTCGACGTCGATGTCGATGGGGATCGATCTGGCGCCGAAGCCCGAGCCGCTGGCCTGCAACCGGTCGACCATCTCTGCGGCGATCAGATCTAGTCCCTCGGCCGTTCGTGTGCCTGCTTCACCGGGCGGGTAGCTCCCCCGGGCTCGTGCGACTTGGAGTTCAATCGCAGTTGGTTCGCCTCGACGCCGTAGTTCGATGAGTCGCGTGAGAAGCTTCCAGTTCAAGAGGTGGTCGGTAGCGATGGGCAGGTTGTCCTCGACCCCTTCGTCTCGGGCCGAGAACCAGGCACCGAGGCGTTGGGTATAGAACAGCCTCGGGGCATTGATGACCGCATCGACCACAGAGCCGAGGCCGACCACCGTGTCGTCGATTGGAGGCAGCAACGGCTCGGGTTCGGGGGTGGTGGCTGTAGCAAAGGTCGCTCGGGCTGCATCGATGGCTCGCGGATCGAAGCCTCGGGGCGCTGTGGGATCAAAATTTTCCGGGTCGAAAGCGTGTCGACGGTGTTCGATCTCCAGCTTCTCCAGGTCGTCAGCGGAGTCCGCAGCGACGATTGATCGGATCTCGGACCAAAGCTCGGCCAATGCCACGGACGGATAGACCGTCGATCCGGTGCGGACGTCGTGACCGTCGCGGGTGATGATCACTCGATCCTGCGCGGACAGAATGACTTCGAGTAGGGCTTGGCGCTGGTCGGCCCGCTGATCGGGGTCGCCGATATCGGGGCGAAGGGCCAGAAGATCATCGCCGCTTGGCGTTGACCGGGTCAGGGCCAATTCGTCGAGTCCGAGCACACATATGACGCGATGAGGTACCCACCGCAGCGGCCGAAGCGACGTGAAGGTGATCGCACCGTCGAAGAATCGGGGCCGGGCCGCTCTGGCGCCCAGTCGTTCTTGAAGCAGTTGATGAATCTCGGTCACATTGAGTTCCACGTGATCGGAACCGGTGATCTTGGCGTCGTCCAAAGAGTCGGCGACGGCCCGGCGGGCGCGTTCGATCTGCCAGGCGTCCTGGAAGGGCACCTGGAAAAAGTTGCCGACCGCATCGGAGAGACGGCGGTTCCATTCCCCGATGGCGGCCGGGGTGTTCCATTCGCGTTCGATGGTTTCGAGACGGTCAAAGACCGCGACCAGGCGGTTGAGCACGTCGATCCCGCCAGATTCGACGCCCCACGCAGGCACGTTGCCCGGCCCGAGCACCGGTTCGTCGTCCTTGACCGCCATGCCAACCAACAGCTGGCGGAGTCCGAAGGACCACGTGTTGGTGTCGACCCCGGTCAGCCCGTTTCGCCGACGGTTTTGTTCATTGAGCCCCCACCGGACCTCGGTGTGGTCGAGCCACCGTTCGATGGTGCTGAGCGCATCGCTGTCGAAACCGAATGCATCGGCGATCGTAGGTAGCCCTAGGACATCGAGAAGCTCGCTGGCGGTGTATCGGCTGCCCACCAGGCCTACTACTGCCGACAACGCCGAGCCAAGCGAATCCTCGACCCGGAGTCCTCGGTCCGAGATCGTAGTTCTGAGACGGCGGGGACCGGTCCACTGGGGCGCAGGGTTCTCGGCGCTCGGTCCGAAGACTGCTCGGATGGCGGGCGCGAAAGTGGGTAGATCGGGGCAGACCACCAGCACGTCGGACTCGGACAGGCTGGGGGCATCCCGCAGCGTTGCCATGATGTCGTCGCGCAGTGCCTCAACCTGACGGGTGACGCCTGCGCAGGCATGGATTCGGATGCTGATGTCGTCGGGCTGAAACTTGAACTCGCCGGCCGGTTCATCGTCGCTGCGCAGGTGATGCTGGAGGGCGCCCAGCAGGTGCTGCGGCGCAGGTTCGGTAGGGGCGGAGGGAAGCCGGCTGGGTTGGGGAAGCCCGACGCGAGGCAATAACAGTTGAGCTTCACGAGACGGTCTGCCCCAGCTACGAAGCAGAGGTTGCCGGACCCGGGATGCCGAGGTGTCGTCGACCCGAAGCAGACTTCGCTCGTCGGCCATCTCGATCAGAAGTCGGGACGAGGTGGCGACGGCGGGATCGAGCATGAAAAGGTTCACGTTGAATCGTTCGCCGAACGCGCTGAGCAGGGTGGCGAAGTCCTGACCGCCGGGAAGGGTGGAGACTCCAAAGATCGAGAAGCGTTCGGGAAGGTCGATGTCCACCGCGCCGGTGCGAACCTGGGCCAACAGATCCGGCAGCCGACGGGCTGGGCTTGGGAAGCCGATGTGTTCTGCAACGAGGCGGAACAGGTGGGGCTGCCACTGCAGCGATGACGGAAGTGATTGACCGGCCGGGTCGACGTCTTCGCCGCGTTCCCACCGCCGTAGGACCTCGGTGCGGCGGGTGGCATACCGATCGAAGAGGTCAGCGATACGGCGCGATCGGGAGTAGAGGGTGGCGCCCTCAGGCAGGCGGCGGATGCGAAGTAAAGCTGGATCGTCAGCGGTGGCCAGCACATGATGGACTGCCCACACCAGCCGCGAGATCCGCCACGGATCGTGGGTGGGGTCGACGTCGGCGCTGAAGAGCCGGCTTCGGAGGATTCCCGGGAACGGCATCTCTATGTTCGCGGCGATTCCGTCGCCGCTCGGCCCGGCACCGAGCGTGCGAGCGAGCCGGAGTCTCAGCCACCGCTGGAGACCGATAGAAGGTACGGCGACCAGTTCGGACTGCATCGGATTGGGTAGCGGCACGGTGAGGCTCTCCGCCAATTGATCGGCCAGCGGCTCCAAGGAATCGCTGGCGAATATCGACAGCGTCACTGCGGATCAGGCGGGGTCAACTCCATCGAGCCCTACGGTAGCCAAATGGTGTGACACTCCCCTGAACCCGTTGTCGACATGAGCCGAATGTCGTGGAGATCAATACACCTGCCGCGGCACGACCCTCAGCGTGTACTCAAGTGGCTCACAGGGCGGGTCGAGAACCTATACATGAAACGCATCTTGTTGCTCGTTGGCCTAGCACTTGCGACCACCGGTTGCTTCCGGGTGGAAATGGATCTCACCGTCACTGAGGACGACACCGTTGATGGTGTCATCGCTATGGCGATCTCGGAATCGCTGCTGGAGATGACCGGCTCGAGCGTGGACGAAGTGTTCGCCGAGACCGATATCGGCGAACTCACCGAAGCCGGTGCAACCGCAACCGTTGAGCCATACGAACAGGACGGTTTCGTAGGCCAGAGGTACACGTTCGAAGGGGCGCCACTCAGCGCATTCACCGAGGATGGCACTCTCACCCGAACCGGAGACGGCTGGGAGTTCGCCATGGACGTCGGCGACACGATCGGCAGCGAGCCCTCGGAAATGGCTGCGGACCAGATGATGGAAGGGTTGTTCGAGGGCGCCCGGTACGTGATCCGCATGACCGTCCCTGGCGAAGTGCAGCAGCACAACGGCACCACCCAGGCCGGCTCTCAGATCGAATGGAACTTCCAAGAGAGCAACCTCACCGACGGAACCATGCCCCCGGTTCTCAACGCCAGCTGGGATGCCTCCGGCTACACATCGGGAACTCCCGGGATGGCCAGCTCGGGCGCCAGCAGTCTTCTGTTC
>JABDMN010000322.1 GCA_013001485.1 Acidimicrobiia bacterium | reverse complement strand
GTGTACAAGAGCTTCGACCCCCGGGCCAACATCCTCAAGACGTTCGCATCCGATGTTCTCGATCGCCTCGGTGTCCACGATCCCCTGCTCGACATCGCCCTCAAGCTGGAAGAGCACGCTTTGACCGACGACTACTTCGTCGAGCGCAGGCTCTACCCGAACGTCGACTTCTACTCCGGGATGATCTTCCGGTCGCTCGGCTTCCCGGTGCGGATGTTCACCGTGCTGTTTGCCATCGGCCGCCTCCCCGGTTGGATGGCCCAGTGGAAAGAGATGATCGAGGACCCGAGGACCCGCATCGGGCGTCCGCGCCAGGTCTACGCCGGCTACACCGAGCGGCCGTTCGTCGAGGTGGATAGCCGCTAGCACTCACGCGATCGGTCCGATCCTCACCGGTACGATGCGGTTGAGATGACAGGTTCCTCGCCCCCTCCACCGCCGCACAGCACCGAGTTCTGGGACGCCCATTACGCGGCCGGCGGCAACAGCGGGACCGGGAGCTACGGACGCCTCGCCGAATTCAAGGCCGAGATCCTCAACCGCCTCCTCGACGAACACCCCGTGGAATCCGTCATCGAGCTGGGATGCGGCGACGGACATCAGCTGTCGCTCATTCAATACCCCAGCTACCTGGGGCTCGACACCTCGCCCACCGCCATCGAGCAGTGCCGCCGGGACTTTGCGGACGATCCCACCCGGCAATTCGCTGCCTACCGCACCGGTGATCCAATCCCCGGGCCGGCCGACCTCGCCGTCTCGCTCGACGTCATCTACCACCTATTGGAGGACGAGACGTTCGAGCAGTACATGCGGGACCTGTTCGGCGCAGCCTCCCGCCTGGTCGTGGTCTACTCGAGCGATAGCGACCAGCCGTCCGACTGGCCCGAGGTACGGCATCGGCGCTTCACGGCCTGGGTCGAACACAACCTTCCGCAGTGGACGCTGCTCCAGCGCATCCCCAACCGCTATCCGTTCGACGGCGGCACGGAGTCATCCTGGGCCGATTTCTATGTGTACGAGCGGACGCCGCCCCTTTCGCCTTCCCGGCGGCCCCGACAGCGCGGAACCACGGCGCGTGGACGGTACGCCTAGAACTCCTCCGGATTGTCCTCCACCAGCACGTCCTTGACCTCGCCGGTGACGGCGTCGATCCGGACCAGGCCGCGCTTGCTCGGTGGATCGTCCGCCGAGAACACGAGGATGTTCCATATAGGGCGGGCCCGCCAGCCTTCGAAGCCCACCGCGGCCGAGGCGTGCCCGACCGGGAACTCAGTTTGCTGGTTGGCAATCGACAGGGCTGCTGTGTCGGCCACCCGCAGGTCGTAGGCCGCCAGGAAGTGATAGAGGCCGATGAGAGCCAGGACTCCAACGATCAACCACATGCCGGCCGGGAGGCCGGCGGCCATCGCGAGAGCCACGAGAACCGCCCCACCCAGGTAGTAGGACCCTGCCCGCCGACGGCGAGTGAGATTGGGAACCGTGTACGGACCGAGCAGAGACGCGTCGAGATCCTCCGGCAATCCTTCGGCCGCGGCGATCTCGTCGGCGATTTCGATCCCCTTGATGCCGGGGAGCTTCTTCGAATGGGGCTTGCCGTCGTCCATCAGGCCGGCATTGTCCCCGAATCGACCTCGTCCAGATCGACAAGCGCCTGGCGCACGACGTCCGGATCGAGCGTGACGTCACCGCGCCTCCGGTGCCAGCGATCCCACAGGACCAACATCGAAGGCAAGACGAGTATTGCCGCTGCCATGGCCAGCAGGATCGTGTACGCGATCACGAATCCGAACTGCCGGAAAGGAATGGTGGTCGAGGTAACGAGGATCCCGAAACCGGCCATCGTGGTGACGGCGGAACCGGCGAGAGCCCCTCCCGTGAAGGTCAGCGTCTGCGCGATCGCCTCGTTCTCGTCGGGCTGTTTGATGCGCTCTTCCAGGTATCGGTGGGTGACGTGGATCATGTACGGGATGCCGATCCCGATGCCGAGCGCCGAGATGGTGGCCGTCACCGGGCCGAACGGAATGTTGAACGCGACCATCAGCGCGAACACCCACACCACCACCATGGCCACGGGGAGGGTCGTAATGAGTCCCAGCATCGGCCGTTTTGACTCGAACCAGAAGTTGATCACGAGCAGCAGCAGGGCCGCAGCCATCGTCAACAGCAGTGACGACAACTGGGAATCGCGCAGCGTCGTCACAACGAGGTTGTTGATGATGAAGTTCGAGGTTGCCACCGACTCGATCGTGCCGTTGCTGGCCGGGGCAAACGCAGCATTGAGCCCATCGGCCAGATCGGCGGCACCACTCTCGCCGGCCGTGGTGTCGAAATTGAACAACGCAGCGTCGTAGGAACCGTTGGCCGATCCCAAGACACCGGCTATCTCCAGCGGGTACTTGGCGAACGCCGCGTCGTACAGCGGGGTGACATCTGCGCCGTCGGGGAACCGCTGCTGCTCGGTGAGGCCAAGCCCGCCGGCGGTGGCAAGCAACTCCGGGTCGTGCAAGTCCGATGAGGGATCAAACAGCTGCAAGAAGGTCCCCGTCAGCGTCTGGCCGGTGGGAAAACGTCCCCCGTCCGGGGTCTCGATCGATTGTACCGCCGCCACGTCCGCCGCTGCCGCGTAGGAGTCGAGCATGGCATTCCAGCCTGCTCCTGTTGTCACATCCCCACGAACGAGGACCGACGTCGTCTCCGGGAAGTCGAATCGGTCGTCGACCGTGACGGCGGTGTCGCGCAGCGGAGAGTTGGTTGGCACGAAATCGAGAAAAGAGAACTGCGTCGACAGATTCGTCATCGCCACGCCGCCGACGGCGGTGATCACCAACGCCACGGCGACCGTGCCCGCCGCCACGCGTCGCGGCAGCAGCGCGGTGCGGCCGATCATGCGGGGAAGGGCTCGGCTCTCCCCCCCTTCGAGGCTCAGTGCGTCGAGCCTTCCGCCGGCCTCGGCTCGCCGGTCGAGGACCTCGCGCACCGCGGGGACGAAGGTCAGCATGAGGAGGAACGACACCACGATGCCCACGGCCGCGAGCTCACCGAACTCCCGCAGCGCCGGGATCTCGTTGGTGACGTTCGTGAGGAATCCGACCGCCGTCGTCAGCGTCGCCAGCACGAGGGCGATGCCTACGGTGCGGATTGCCGTATTGATGGAGTGATCCACCGTGCGTCCCTGGTAGACCTCCTGGCGATAGCGCGTGGTCATATGGATCGAGTAGTCCACACCGAGCCCAATGAGGAGGATCGGCAGGATCTGGACCAGCTGCGACTGGTCCTCGAAGCGGAGGAACCCGTACCCGCTCATCCATTGGATGGCGAAGCCGATGGTGACGAAGGTCAGCAGCGTGTCGGCGGTGGTTCGCCGCAATTTGCGGGTCCGCGAGCTCCACATCACGAACGCCAGCACGTAGAACGCCAGGGAGGTGAGCAACACCGGTCCGAGGGACGCCTCGCCCCACGACTCGGGGAAGATGTCGGGGAATAACAGCGCCAATCCCGGAGCCACCGCTACGCCGGCGCCGATCGCCATCAGCACGAGTCCGGCCCCGAAGAGGCGGTTCCCGCGCGGCGTACGCGTCCGGACGAGGAAGATCACGGCCAGAACGAGGAGGATGATCATCGCAGCAGCCGCCAGCAGTCGAAGCACCTCCTCTTCGAAGTCCCCTCCGGAGGCGAAGATCAGTTCGACGGAAAACGGCTCAACGGTCACGGAGCCGACGGTGGCGCTCGCCTCGACAGCTTCTCCTACCCGCCGGGCGTTCTCGGCGGCTTCGTCAAAGTTGTCACTGGTCTGGTAGGTGACGACGGCGAGACCGAGTTCCGCGGTGCCGGAATCAGGGTCGGCGTCGTCGGACAAGAGCGCCTCGAGGAACGAACGAAACTCCGGGGGGACTTGCTGCAGACCCTGGTCATACAACGCCTTGACGTCCTCGTCCGAAGTCGGGGCCGGTGCGCCACCGTCAAGGGCGAACTGCACCGGAGCGAGGTGGGACAGGATCGCCGGCGACTGCGGCGTGTCCACCAGGAGCTGGCTGACGTCGCTGGCGCGCAGCGCCAGTTCGAGGGCCTGTGCCGATTCGAGGGCCTCGAGCGTGATGACGTCGCCGGCGCCACTCGTCAGCACCTGCATGCGGGCGACGGCGCCGAACGTGGCGTTGATGTCGTTGGAGGCGGTGAGCTCGGGGGCGTCGGGGGCAAAGGCCTCGTTCTGGTCTTCGGCCGGCTGGAACTGACCTCCGAAGCTTCCGAGCACCATAGTGATCACGATGGTGACGATGATCACGACCCATGGGGCGCGGCGGACGACGGCGGACAACGAATTAACGAGCGATTTCAAAGCACAATCCCCTCAAATGGTGAGTAGCGGTGGCCGAAGCTGCCTGAGCATACGCGAAGCACGAGCGCTAGTCGGGAATCTGTTCCACTCGCCCGAAGCCATCGGCTCGACGGCAAGCGACGTACGAGCGAAACATGCAGATTGACGAGGCGCTTCACGGCGATTCTCCCCTGGCGACCGATATCACGACGCCCCGCAGGCCGGCGCGGCGTCAAGACTACGCCACCGAGGGCGCCAGGCAAGTCATCCTCCGCTACCCGAGGGACTAATCGGCAAGCGCCTCCCGCAAACGCGCCCACGTGTCCTCGAGGGGCTCGGGGAGGATACGGGCGTTGGCGACGGCGGTCATGAAGTTGGCATCGCCCGACCAGCGGGGCACAACATGCAGGTGGAAGTGGCCCGGCACCCCGGCGCCCCCGGCCCGGCCCTGGTTGACCCCGAGGTTATAGCCGTGAGGGTCGAGGACCTCTTCGAGAGCCGCCTGGGTCCGCGCCAGCAAACTCCACACGTCTTGCTGCTCGTCGGCGGCGAGGTCACCGGGCTTCCCAACGTGCCGATTGGTCGTGATCAGCAGGTGACCGCTCGTATACGGGTAGAGGTTGAGCACCGCGTATGCCGAGTTGGTTCGAGCGAGGATGTAGGTCTCCTCATCCGTGCCCGACGGGAGCTCGCAAAACAGGCATACCTCCGTCTCAGCGCCCTGCTGCACCTCCGACATATAGGCCGAGCGCCAGCCTGCCCACAGCACGTCCATCATCGGGGCGGAGCACAGAGCTCGACGAGGCGCTCGCCGGCTACGGCCACCGGAACGCCGCGCTGTTCAGCGTCGTCGTCCCGCAGCCGCAAGCCAACGGTGGTGTGCTCCACGTCGGAGTCACCAACGACCAGCACCGCCGGAGTCTTGGCGGTTATGGCCCGGCGGACCTTTTCCCCCAGCGTGTCATCGTGGTCATCAACCTCCACCCGCAGCCCAAGCGCCTTGAGCTCGCCCGCAACCTCGGCCGCATACTCGTTATGCCGGTCGGCGACGGGAAGAATGGCGGCTTGCACCGGCGCCAGCCAGCCGGGGAAAGCACCGGCGTAGTGCTCGATGAGCACGCCGGCGAACCGCTCGACCGAGCCGAGCAGTGCCCGGTGAATCATCACCGGGCGTTCCCGGGTGTTCTCGGTGCTGTTGAACTCCAGCTGGAAGTTCTCGGGCTGGGCGAAATCGACCTGAATGGTGGAGAGCTGCCAGCGGCGGCCGATGGCATCCCGCACGTGGACATCGATCTTGGGCCCGTAGAAGGCACCCTCCCCCTCGGCTATGTCGTACGGAATCCCGGCGCTGTCGAGGGACGAACGCAGTGCCTCGGTCGCCCGGTCCCACAGCTCCGGGTCTCCGATCGCCTTGTCCGGCCGGGTTGACAGGTCGGCTTCGAACTCCTGGAACCCGAAATCCCGCAGGACCATAAGGGTGAAATCCAACAGCGCTTGCAGCTCTTCGGGCAGCTGAGACTCCATACAGAAAATGTGACTGTCGTCGACGGTAAAGCCGCGGATACGCATCAACCCATGCAGCACACCGGAGCGTTCATATCGATACACGGTGCCGAGCTCGAACAGCCGCAGCGGCAACTCGCGGTAGCTGCGGGCCCGGCTGGCGTAGACGAGGATGTGGAACGGGCAGTTCATCGGCTTGACGTAGTAGTCCTGGCCGTGGTCGAGCTCCATGGCTGGATACATGCCCTCGGAGTAGAAGTTGAGATGACCGGAGGTCTCCCACAGGTTCGCCTTGGCGACATGCGGAGTGGCGACGATCTCATACCCGTGGGCGAGATGGGTCTGGCGGCTGTAGTCCTCGATGATGAGGCGCAGGAGCGCACCCTTCGGGTGCCAGACCGCCAGCCCCGCGCCGAGTTCGCTCGGGAAGGAAAACAGATCAAGGGCGACACCGAGCTTGCGATGATCGCGCCGCTCGGCCTCGGCCAGCCGATCCAGGTAGGCGTCGAGTTCCTTCTGGTTCTCCCAGGCGGTGCCGTAGATGCGCTGCAGCTGCGG
This sequence comes from Acidimicrobiia bacterium, assembly GCA_013001485.1. GTDB lineage: Bacteria > Actinomycetota > Acidimicrobiia > Spongiisociales > UBA5794 > JABDIW01. The sequence goes on along the minus strand of JABDMN010000322.1, from coordinate 2,123 downwards.
GTTCTTCTCGTTGCCGCGCCAGTAGGCCCCGGCGCTTCGCAGCAGCTTGAAGGCCGACAGGAAGCCGGTGGAGCGGACGTGCGGCCCCCGGCACAGGTCGACGAACTCGTGGTTGCGATAGACCGTGATGACTCCGTCTCCGACGCCCTGGCTGGCCTCGCCGTCGGTGATGATCTCGGTCTTGTAGTGCTGATCGGCAAACATCTCGAGACCCTGATCGCGATCAATCACTTCGCGATCAAACGGCTGATCCCCGGTGAGGATTTCGGCCATGCGGCCCTCGAGCATGTCGATGTCCTCGGGAGTGAAGGGACGGCCGATGTCGAAGTCGTAGTAGAAGCCGTCGGTGATCGGTGGTCCGATGGCAAATTGAGCACCGGGGAAGGCGTCGAGCACAGCCTGGGCGAGCACATGGGCAGACGAGTGCCGGATGACGAACCGTCCTTCCTCGGAATTGGCGGTCACCACCTCGAAGGCCCCGCCCGCATCGAGCGGCCGGTTGAGGTCGAATTGCGCCCCATCGACCTTGACAACGACCGCGGCTTTGGCCAGACGCGGCCCGATGCTCTCGGCTACCTCGAGGCCGGTGGTGCCTGCGGGGAACGTGTGAACGGACCCGTCCGGGAAGGTAAAATCGATCGAATCTGCCACAGAAAAAGCGTCCCTGTCGTTAGGCTTGAGCCGCCAGGATAGGCCCCGACGGAGGAACCGCGACGTAATGGAACCAGCGGCAATCGCACGAAAACTCTCCGGCGACGGACGAATCGTCGAAGTCGGTGCCGGAGTCGGCCGCCTCTACCGGGTGTGGGATGGCACCGAGACGAGCCTCGTCAAGATCTATGCCAGCGTGTCGGCTGAGCGCCGGGAACGCCAGGCCCTCGAGAACCTGGCCGGCCTCCCCGGACTGCCGGCGGTGGTCCGCCGAGGCGTCGAGGACGAGCGGCCCTGGGTGGTGTTTGAGGAACCCGGCAAATGGAACCTGGCCTCCCTTCCCGAGAGCATCTCCCTGGGGCGAAAAGCGGGCGAGGTGCTGGCCGCCCTCCACAGTCATGACACCGGCCACCTGAGCAATGTCGAGCACGGCATGGATTCCGACTGGATCAACGGCGACTACCCCTCCACCTTCAAGCGCCTCGAGCGCTACCGGGGTCGGCTGCACTTGCCGGCAGAAGTTGTGGCCCGGGCCATGGAGCTCACACCACCCAGCACCGGAGCACCGGTCATCATCCACACCGATCCCAACCCCGAGCAGTTCATGGTCGACGACGACGGCAATGTGACGCTGTTCCACTGGGAATGGTCGACGCTCGGACCTCCCGAGTGGGATTACTCGAGGCTGCTGTGGCTGACCGGGCTCAAAGCCGGCCCCGGCTCGGCTGCCGGCGTCATGGAGGGATACGGCGTAGAGATCTCCGACGAGGATCTCGAGCGCTGGGCGGTCTATCACTCAGGGATGATGCTCAAGCAGGCAGTGGAAGCCCCCGACCAGCAGCTGCGCGGGGCGGACTGGTTGGTCGAGGAGATAACCCGGGCCGTCGGCGTCCTCTCCTGAAGCCGGACCCGCAACCGGCCCACTCCATCTTCGCACCGTCCCCCCACAGGGAAAGAGCGCGAAACACGATCTAAATCCGCGAAAATCGTCCCTAGCGTCTCTAGCCTCGACGCCATGTTTGAAGCCATCGTTGTCATCGGTCTTTTCGTCGCTCTTGTCCTCGCCGGAGGGCGGTCGACTCCCATCAAATCCCCCACCATCCGGCTCTCCGACATCGCCGACCTGCCCTGCCCCTGGTGCATGGCGGCCACCAACGAGCACGACACTTACTGCTCGTCGTGTGGCCAGCCCTTCGGAATGGCGAAGCAGCGGTCGACGCGCTCCAGCTCGAACCCCAGCGACTGGTAGAGCAGCAGCGCCGAACCGTTGGCGACATCGACGTAGAGCATCCCGGTATCACACCCCACCCCGGCGAGGTACCACAACGCCTCGAGCACGATGGCTCTCCCGATCCCCTTGCCCTGGTAGTCGGGATGCACCCCGATGACGTGAATCTCGCCGAGATCGGCAGAGTGGCGCTTGGTCCAGCAGAAACCGGCGACCCGCCCGCCCTCCCAGGCGAGCCGGAACC
>JABDMN010000318.1 GCA_013001485.1 Acidimicrobiia bacterium | reverse complement strand
CCCTTGAGGACGAGACGCGGCTCGTGGGCACAGGACGGCGCGACGTCCTCTTCATCACCTGGTCGATGTCGTGGTCGATGGCGTTGTTGATGGCGTTGGCGCCACCTGCGGACAGGGTGCCGCCGACCAGTGCAGCGACGACCAGCCACCAGTCAGGCCAGCCTCCAGAAGCGACAAACATCGCAGGAACGGTCGTGATGAGCAGCAGCTCGATGATCCGGGGCTTGGTCAGCTCGACGTAGGAGCGCCATGCCGGGACGATGCGCTCGCGCGGGTTGACCACACTGACCTGGCTCACGCCGGCGCCTCGACCAATGCTGGTTCGGTGCTCTTCTCCAGTGCCGAAGCGGCCACCAGGACGACGAGCACCCAGAGGGCATCAGCCACGGCGAGGTGCACCAGCTGGATCTCGACCGGAGTGAGCAGCGCGATGTTGAGTATCCCGACCACGAACTGTCCGAAGACGATGTACTCGACCCAGCGGGCGAATCCCCGAGCCGACTCGTCGATCAGCGGCCGGACCCGCCGGACGAACCAGACCAGCGACAAACCTACGGCGATGGCGACGATCGGATGGACCACGCGGAGCCTGACGAGCAGCTCCGCCGAGTTGCCGAACTCCTGGCGGAGCGCGTCGAGCACGGATTCTGCCGGGAAGAGAGTGTCGGCGAGGGCATTCCAGGCACCGGTGATGCCGATCAGCATCATCCCTCCAATGGCAATCGCTACCGGTCGCCGGGCCGCCCCGCGCCACTCGATCGATGGTCGGCCGGACGCCCACCGGGCGACGAGGGTGATCGCCCCGAGCAAGAGGAAGGTATTGACCAGGTGCAGCGGGACGACAACAAGGCGGCCGACGGACGAGTCCTGGTCAACCCACCCGAAGATCACCAGGAAGGCGCCGATGGCGACTTCACCAACGAAGAACCCCGCGGTTGCCAGGGCAGCCTTGCCAACCCGGTGATGCCGGCCGACGGCGCGAAGTGCCCAGAGGACAAGCCAGCCGACTGCGATCGACGACGCCAGCGTCGCCATCCGATGCGTGAACTCGATGACGGTGGCGGCATCGGTGGACACCGGGATCAGTGCTCCATCGCACCTCGGCCAGGACTCACCGCACCCGGCGCCCGACTCCGTAGCCCGAACCAATGCGCCGGTACTGATCACGATCGTCGTGACTACCAGCGCAAACCAGGCCAAACGGACGAACCGGGAGCTGAGCCGATCGGTCACAGGTCCATCACCATCGCGTAGCCTGGTGGTGATGAAGAAGCTGTTCCTCCTGCTGGTGTTGGTGGCGATCGGGTTCGCCGTCACGAAGTTCATGACGGTCGAGTCCACCCACACCCACTGACCGTCTCATAGCTCGTCCCGCTGCCACGCCGAGGCCAGGGAGTCGGCGTATTCGTTCCAGCGGTGCCCGTCGTGTGCCTTGATCCATGTGACCTTCACCTCCGGCCGGCGTCGGAACAGGTAGTAGGCCTTCTTGACCAGGTCCAGGTTCTCCACTGGTCCCGTCTTGCGTTTCCACCCTCGTCGCTCCCAACCGGCAGCCCACTCGTTCAAGGTGCGCACGGCGAGGTTGCTATCGCTGTAGAGCGTTGTGCGTTCGCCATCCGGTACGAGTGCGTAGGCCTCGATGATGGCCGCAAGCTCCATCCGGTTGTTGGTCGTGTCGGGATCATGGCCGTGGGCCTGGTCGACGACCTCGCCGTCACGCACGTAGACGACTCCCCAGCCACCCGGACCGGGATTGGGGACGGCACTGCCATCGGTGAACACGCCCGACTTCATGTCGTTCGGGAAGGCTTCGAGAACCTCGGCGAGAGTGAGCAGACGGTCGCGCATTGGTCAGGTCTCGTGCCAGAACGCCGAGATGGCTTTGGCGTACTCGGCTGGTCTCGTGATGATCGACTCGTGACCCACCGACGGGAGTTCAACAACCCGCTCCGGCCTCAGCGACGCCAGCTCATACTGGAGGGGTGAAGGCATCACCTGGTCGTGGGTTGCGATCACAACCATCGTTGGCACCTTCAGCCTGCGGATCCAGTCGCGGGAGTCGAATCGCCACAGCGCGGCCCCGGCCTCGTGGAATGCCTCGCTATCACGGTGCTGGAGCATCTCCCAGGTGAAGCGGTCGTGTTCTGGATCGAGGCTTCCACGCTGTCGCAGAATGAATCGGCCCACCCAGCTTCCCTCGGTCGGGCTGAGCCGATCGATCGCCCGCATCAGGTTCAGCCCGATCCGGAAGCCGACCCGGCCAGTTCTCACAGGCCTCGCAGCCGTAGCCGCAAGGACGAGGCGATCCACGAGCGCCGGGTGACGCAATGCCACCGACTGAGCAATCAGCCCACCCATCGAGTAGCCGAGCAAGGACACCGGGCCGACATCGAGTGTCGCGATGACCGCCGCCACCTCATCGGCGGCATCCTCGATGTCATAACGCTCCCCCATGCGGTCGGTCTTCCCGTGGCCGCGATGATCGATGGTGATCACGTCGAACTGGTCGGTGAGATGCGGGACCACGGCGTGGAACATGGATTCAGCGTCGAACAGCCACCCGTGAACCAGCACGAGGGGAGGGCCACCTTCGACACCGGCGCGGCGCACCATGAACTCGCGTTGGCCAACGAACACGGTGCGGCCAGGCAGCTTCATCGGCCGGCGTTGAATCCCCGAAAAGCGAGGGGTTTCTCGCGGACCGAACAACCGCCACGCCGCCCATGCAACAGCTACGTACGCCAGGAGTCGCTTCATCCCCAAGAGCTTATCGGGACGCGGGGCCCACCCTGCCAGGGGCCTTCGGCTCAGGTGACCACGATGCGGTCACCGTCGGTCACCTCGCCGATGACGGCCGCCACCATCACATCGTCTTTGGACTCCAGAGCGTTGATGAGCACCTCGGCCCGGGCCGGGGGGACGGCCATCAGCAGGCCGCCGGAGGTCTGGGCATCCGTGATCACCAGCCGGTCGACCTCATCGATGCCCCCGAGATCGGCGACATCCTCTGCGGCGGCCAGATTGCGGTGCGAGCCACCCGGCACGACTCCCTGGGCAGCGAGCTCACGAACACCATCGATCACAGGAATCGCGTTGAGCGAGAGAGCAGCACCCACCCCCGAGGTCGCTGTGATCTCGGACAGGTGGCCGATCAGTCCGAAACCCGTGATGTCGGTAGCCGAGTGCACGCCGATTGACGTCATGACGTCCGCGGCACCGGCATTCAAGGCCGTCATCATGTCCACGGCTTCGCGTTGCTGTTGTGGCGCCGCGAGGTCGCGTTTGATCGCTGTCGAGATGATCCCCGACCCCAGCGGTTTGGTCAGAATGAGGAAGTCGCCTGCCTTGGCGTTGCCGTTGGTCACGATGCGGGCCGGGTGGGCGATCCCGGTGACGGCCATGCCGTACTTCGGTTCCTGATCGTCGATGCTGTGGCCACCGACGAGAGTGCACCGCGCCCGTCGCAGCACGTCGGCACCGCCGGCGAAGACCTCGGCCAGCAGTTCCATCGGAAGCGAGTCACGAGGCCACCCGGCGATCTGCAGGGCTATGGCCGGCGTCGCACCCATCGCGTAGATGTCGGACAACGCATTGGCCGCGGCGATCCGACCCCAGTCGTAGGCGTCGTCCACGATGGGTGTGAAGAAGTCGACTGTCTGGGCGATGGCCGTGTCGGCATCGATGCGGAAGACGGCGGCGTCATCTGCACCGCCGATTCCAACGATGAGATCGGGGTGCTCAGTGACCGGTGTGTTCTCCAGGGGACGCAGAACCTGCGCCAGCTCTGCTGACGAGAGCTTGCAGGCTCAACCTGCGCCGTGAGAAAAGGCCGTCAGGCGTATGTGATCCACGTCACCTCCTTCAGCAGTAGTCCGGACAGTCTTGGCCGTCAGGGCGCACTAGACAAACACCGACGCAGTATGCACGAAGCCGTATGTAAAGCGCCGTTTACCGACTCGCCGTCGAGAACCTGATCTATAGAGGCTCAGTCAGTTCGATTCACCGTGCGTGGACGGACACGACAGGCCCCCCCGTCCCCCCTGGGGGGCCTGTCCCATTCCCGGGCGACACGGCATCCCATGCACGGTTCCGCATGAGCCCCAAGCTCCAGACCGGTTCCTAGAGTCCTGGTTATGCGTTTCCGGCTGCTCCGTCCTCGCGAACTCGCCCAGGGCCTGCGCGAGCTGGCGCGGCGACGACCCGACGACGCCGAGGACTACCTCGAAGACCACGGCGAGGAGTGGGAGGCCTTGGCCGGGCAACTCCCTCACGACGCGGCAGACATCCTCGAAGCGATCGACGAGGAGGCTGCGGCAGAGTTGATCGCCGACCTCGGTTCCGAGGACGCTGCGGACGTCCTCGACGAGATGCGACCCGCGGCGGCCGCAGAAGTGCTGACGGAGCTTGACCCGACAGAGGCTGCCCGTCTTCTCGCCGCCATGGAGCCAGACCAGGCTGCCGACGTCCTCGGTGAGCTCGATGACGATGCCCGGCCACAGATCACAGAAGCGCTGGGTGCGGATAGTGAGGCGATCCGCCTGGCGTCGTACCCCGACGATTCTGCTGGCGGCCTGATGACCACCGATGTGGCCACCCTTCCGGTCGGCATCACCTCCGGTGAGGCAATCGAGCGCCTCCGACAGCTCCACGACTCTCTCGGATCCAACCTGCGATACGTCTACATCGTCGGCAACGACCAGCGGCTGGCAGGCGTTCTGTCGTTTCGGGAGCTGGTGTTCGCCCGCCCCGGCACAGGGGTCGACGAAGTGATGGTGCACGCTCCGGTGCAGGTGAAAGCCGACACAGACCGTGAAGTCGTTTCCGAGCTGATCCAGCGGTATCACCTGATCGCGCTGCCCGTGGTCGACGACAACGGCCGGCTCCTCGGCATGGTCAAAGTCTCCGAGGCGCTCGAAGCGCTTCAGGAAGAGGCCACGGAGGACATCGCCGTGATGATGGGAGCCGGTGCCGAGGAGACGGTCTACACCCCGGTCGGCGTGTCCGTGAGGCGCCGCCTTCCCTGGATCACGCTGAACCTCGTGATGGGCCTGTCGCTGGCCGTGTTCCTCCGATCGTTCGAGGGGACGATCGAGGCCAACGCGACCCTGGCAGCAATGATGCCGATGGTGGCCTTGCTCGGAGGGAATTCAGGGGCACAGAGCCTCGCCGTTGTCATCCGGGCGCTTGCCGTCGGCGACATCCCGGCTCAGAGGGCTCCCCGGGTAATCAGCCGTGAGGCCCAGGTAGGCGTCGTCAACGGCCTGGCGATTGCCGGGCTCGCAGGGCTGCTTGGGGCGGTCGTGGCCGGGGACGGTGCTGTTGGCGTCGTGATCGCCGTCGCAGTCTTCGTCAACATGGCGATCGCCGTGGTCGCTGGAGCCGGCGTGCCACTGATCTTGAAAGCACTTGGCCAAGACCCCGCCCTGGCATCAAACATCTTCCTGACCCTCGTAACCGACCTAGTCGGCTTCGGAGGATTCCTCTTAACGGCCTCGTTGGTCCTGTGAAGCGGCTTCGCAGGGTCGCCAGTCGCCAGTCGCCAGCAAAGCCCAAGAACTAGGGACTAGGGACTAGGGACTGATAGCCAGCGACGAAGTCGCTTGCTATCCAGCTGCTTGCTCTGGGAAGTCGATGACTTCGGCTTCCTGCTGCTCGGCGAGCTGCATGGCTGCGGCAAGGTCGCCCATCAGATCCACGATCGCAGGATCGAACTGCGTTCCGGCGTTCTTCCGCAGCTCCTCGAGCGCGACTTGCGGTGTCATGGCGGTCTGGAAGGGTCGATCCATGGTCATCGCCACGTAGGCGTCGGCCACCAGCAGAACCCGGGCCAGCAGAGGAATCTCTTCGCCCTTGAGGCCACGGGGATAGCCGGCGCCGTCCCACCGTTCGTGGTTCGCCAGCACGGCCTCACCGGCCTCTGGGTGGATGAGCCCGCCCACCAGCTCGAAACCCTTCTTCGGGTGTTCCCTGATCTGAGTCCACTCGTCATCCGTCAGCGGTCCCCGCTTGTAGAGCACGGAATCCGGGACGCCGATCTTGCCGACCTCTTGGAGCAACGCGGCTACACGCAGGTGTTCGAGACGGGCTGTCGACAGGTTGGCCTGGGCACCGATCGCGATGGCGACCTCGGCGGTTCGCGTCGAGGCTTCGGCGAGACGAGGGTCACGCAGACGCAGCACTCGAACCAGCAAGTCGACGATCTGCATACGCCCGTTGGACTTCTGAGACTTCGATGCCCCGAGAGCAACAGCCTGACCGGCAACCCGAACCCGGTTCTTGCCTTCGCGCTTGGCCAGGTACAGAGCCCGGTCGGCGTTCTCCATGAGCTCGTCGCGGTCGACTGCGTGCTCAGGGACCGAAGCGACACCAAGGGAGACAGTGACGCTGCCGACACCCGTGATGTTGAGGTCGGCGACGGCCTCGCGGACACGTTCGGCGACGAGCACGGACCCGGCGCTGTCGGTCTCGGGCAGCAAGAAGCCGAACTCCTCGCCTCCGATTCGACACACGATGTCGGCGGAGCGGATGGCATCGGCCATTGCGGCCGACACCTCCTGGAGCACCCGGTCACCGGCGGCGTGGCCCCGGGTGTCGTTGATCTGCTTGAAGTCGTCGATGTCACCGATGACCACCGACATGGGGCGGCGGTGACGAAGGCTGCGATCCAGCTCGTCGGCGAGACGATCGAAGTAGTAGCCATGGTTCTTGAGGCCGGTCAGCCAGTCCGTGACTGAAAGCGACTGCAGCTGACGAACCAGCTCCTCGAGCTCGTCGTTTCGGATCTTCTCACGCTCGTACAGGCGGGCAACCTCGTCGAGAACGGGCCGGGCAACCTCGGGCGAGAGGAAGCCCTCGCTCTTGTGGACCGCCTCGACAGCGGCCAGCATCTGGCGCTCGTCCTCTTTGACGACATATCCCACTGCACCCGCTGCCACCAGCTCGGCGACACGGTCTGCGCTGTTCTCGGGGGCCATGGCGATGATGGCCATGGTGAACGCCGACTGCTCTCTCAAGCCTCGTGCGACCTCGGCGGCGTTCTCGCGGATACCTGCCACGTCGAGCAAGGCGATCTCAGGCTGTGCTCCTTCGATGAGCAGCTGCGCCTCGTCACAGTCGTTGGCTTCGGCGACGACCTCGACTCCGGCGGTCTGGAGCCGGTCGCGCAAGAGAGCCCGGGTAGCCCGGTCTCCGTCAATGATCATCACACGTGCAGACAAGTGAGTCCCCTCCTGGGTACTTGGGAGAATCATCGGCCCGTTGGGGGTCGTGCTTTAGCCCGATCAGGGCGGCGTCTCCGGATCCGGGCTCAGGAGCCCAGAATCACCTGTCCGGCGTCAGAGAAGGTGTTCACGAACACGATGCGAGCACCCTCCTCGAGGCGAACGAAGTAGTGGTCGGCGAGTTCGGCTGCCTCAGAGGCTGAGGGGCTGTCGATCAGTACCGACGCCGCTGCGGCATCCGAATCCACGATGTGAAGCTCGCCGATGGGGGGAAAACGATCCACGACGTCGGCTACGACGTTGATGAGGTCCTCGCTGTCGAGCGACTCGTACGAATTCGGGTCGAGCTGGACAACCACGATGTCCCCGTCTTCACCTTCGATTCGCTCGACGATCGAGTAGTCGGGCACCGTGAAGACACCGGCCGGCGGGCTCGTTGAAGTCGTGGTGGTGTCGCCTGCGCTGGTCGTCGTGGTGTCGAGGGCACCGAGCGTCGTCGATGGGATCGAGGTCGTGGCCGGCTCGTCGTCACCGCTGCAGGCGGCGCCGATCAGAGCCACCAGGAGCAACAAAGCCGTCATCGTGTGCCGCATCACTGTCACCTTATCGAGTCTGCACCTGATCAACGTCGGGTGGGTGGCGAGGGTTCCCTCACCCGGATTCCTGCCACTCCTCGAAGCCCATCCCGTCCATCCACCGTTCGTAGTGGACGACGGGGAACAGTCTCTTCACCAGATCGAAGAGATCGGCCGAAGGATTGGCATCCAGGCCAAGCTGGGCTACCTCGAGGAGGGGCCGCCACGCAGGCGCGCCCGATGCCTCGTCGACACGTCGAACCCAGTCGGGCTCATCGTCGGACCTTCCTTGCCAGAATCCGGCGAGCTTGACGGCGACGCGCATCGCCCGACGTATCCGCTTGGCGACCTCCCGGTCTGGCACGGTCTCGAACAGATCCTCGGCGGCGAGAGCGACATCGAACTCGTGGGGGGCCATGACAGCCGACTCGTACAGCCGCTCCAGAGACGCGACAACGCCGGAGTAGCTCACGTCGTCTCCGCCACGACCAGTCGACGGAAGCCGGTCGCCAACTGCTCGGTCACCGGGCCGGTGTCGAAGGAGGTGTCGCCGACGGCAATGACTGGTCGAACCTCGCGGACAGTCGACATGACGAACACTTCGTCGGCCGACAACACGTCGTCGAGCTTGAACCGATCCTCCTGCACCTCGACCGAAGCTCCGGCAGCGACCTCGAGGGTCGCCTCCCGGGTGATCGACCCGAGGATCCCCTGGCCAAGTGCCGGTGTTCGCATCGATCCGTCCGACACCCACCCCACTGAATAGGTCGGACCTTCGAGCACGAAGCCATCGGCGTCGAGTAGCAACGCGTCGTGGAACCCGTCCGCGACTGCGTGGCGGGTGGCTGCGAGGTTGGGGGCATATGACATCGTCTTGGCTCCCGCCAGCTCCGTGTCTCGACTGGCCGGATGCCACGGCGCACCCAGTGGAAGTAGCCGCAGCACCGGCGGTACCTCGGGGATGTCCTCGGCGAACACGACGATCCGGGGATCAGACTCGAAGTCGGTGGCCGACACGAACACTCGAACCACTGCATCGCCACCCGTTTCGGCCCGATCACGAATCCACCCAGCCAAGGTCTCTGTGGCGGGAAGGGCGAGCCCAAGCGCGGCGGCGCTGGAGGCGAGCCTGGCCAGGTGCTGGTCGGCTCGAAACGCGACTCCGCCGTAGGACCGCATGGCCTCGAAGCAACCGAACCCTCGCTGGTAGCCGACGTCGAACACCGACACGGTGGCTTCCTCCGCCGGAACCAGCTCACCATCGAGAATCACGTCTGAGGTCACTGCGGCCGATACCCGTTCGTGATCGGCAGGCGCCGATCCCGCCCGAACGCCTTCGTCGAGATCTTGACCCCAGGAGCGGCCTGCCGTCGCTTGTACTCGTTGCGGTCGACCATGCCGGTGACGCGGCGAACAACGGCACCGGAAAAGCCTGCAGCCTCGATCTCTTCGACCGACTGGTCTGCCTCGATGTAGCGCTCGAGGATTCCGTCGAGCACGTCATAGGTCGGGAGGCTGTCAGTGTCCTTCTGGTTGGGGCGCAACTCCGCAGACGGCGGCTTCTCGATGATCGACCGCGGAATCACCTCGGAATCGGTGTTGCGCCATTCGGCGAGCTCGTAGACCTCCGTCTTGAACACGTCTTTGAGCACGGCATACCCACCCGCCATGTCTCCGTAGAGCGTGGCGTAGCCGACGGCCATCTCCGACTTGTTCCCCGTCGCCACGACCATGCCACCGAACTTGTTGGAGACGGCCATCAGGATCACTCCCCTGACGCGGGCCTGGATGTTCTCCTCGGCGACTCCGGGCTCGGTGCCGGCGAACAGAGGATCGAGGGCATCGAGAAAGCCGGAGAACAGCCCATCGATGGGCACGGTGTCGATTCGCAGACCCAACCTCCTCGCCAGCTCGACGCTGTCGTCGATGGAGCCCTGGGAGCTGTAGCGGGACGGCATCGTCACGCCTCGAACCGCATTGGCGCCGAGAGCATCCACGGCGACGGCCGCGGTCAGCGCTGAGTCGATGCCTCCCGAGAGTCCGATCACGACCCCGGGGAACCCGTTCTTCGCGACGTAGTCACGAAGCCCGGTGACGAGAGCGAGGTACATCGCCCGGGTTTCGTCGAGCGGTGGCAGCACCGGCGCCAGGGACACAGGGTCAGGTCGCTGTTTCGGAGGTGATATGACCACCGCCCCGTCGGGAACACGCGCGTCCTCGACCGGGACATCGACAACGAAACGGTCTTCGACGAATTGCGGCGACCGATAGACGATCGTTCCCGACCCATCCACCACCAGGCTGTCGCCGTCGAAGACCAGTTCGTCCTGGCCGCCGACCAGGTTCAAGTACACGACCGGAACCCCGGATCGAATCGCCTCGGCGGTCACCAGCGCCTCACGGTCCGAAGTCTTGCCGGCGTGATAGGGCGAACCGTTGATGTTGAGGAGGACTGCAGCGCCGGCGCCGGCCTGCCGGCTCGGTGGCCCTTCCTCCACCCAGAGGTCCTCACAGATCGACACACCGACCGGCACTCCGCCGATCCCCCACACGACTCCCGGCGAGTCGCCACTGACGAAGTAGCGCTGCTCGTCAAAGACGCCGTAGTTGGGAAGCAGGCTCTTGTGATAGACGCCGCGGATCTCGCCTCCGCACACCAGGGCGGCAGCATTTGCGACGCTCCGCGCCCCGGCGTCGTCGGTGTCGTGTCCGGGACGCCCATCGGCGTCGTCGACGAAGCCGACGACTGTCACGACCGAGCTTGAGGCGGCCGCGATCAGCCCCAAGGCCCGCTTGTTGTCAGCGACGAATCCCGGGCGAAGCAGCAGGTCTTCGGGCGGGTAGCCGGGAATCGCCAGCTCCGGAAGAACCAGCACGTCTGCATCGGACGCTTCCGCCCATTCCATGGCTTCGATGATTCGCGAGGTGTTGCCGTCGATGTCGCCGACGGTCAAGTTCAGCTGGGCGCCTGCTACTCGGAGGTGGGTCATCGTTGCGACGCCAGGCCCTCAGACGCCGGCCGTCGTCTCTGCAACAAGCCAGTCGACGACTGCCTCGAGCGCTTCCTGGTCGGAAGCACCCTTTGCCAAAGCCCGCTGGTAGGTGGCGAGCTGAGAGTCGGCGCTGGTGCCCCGCCTGACGATGGTCCGGGCGTGCTCGATCTCGTCAACACATCCGAGCTGCTCGGCGTCTTCGCGAACAAGCTCGATGAGTTCGTCGACAAGCGACTTGTAGTCGACCAGTTCGCCCTTGCCGAAGTCGATCAGGGATTCGCCGATCCCATACCGCTCAGCCCGCCACACGTTCTCGTTCACGAGCATCGGCAGGTACGAACGCCACCTCTGGTTCTCCTGGCGGCGCCGATACAGCATCGAAAGCAGGCAGACATAGAGAGCCGCGATGGTGATCGTGTCGTCGACGTTGGTGCAGATGTCGGAGATTCGCATCTCGAGCGTCGGATAGCGGCAGCTCGGACGGACGTCCCACCACAGCTTGGAGGCATCCTCGATGACGCCGGCGTCGACCAGGGCGTCGACGTGGCGCTGGTA
>JABDMN010000286.1 GCA_013001485.1 Acidimicrobiia bacterium | reverse complement strand
GTTGCCGGGGGCAGGCACTTGCCCCACCCCGTGATCTCCGCGTATCGCATCCGCTCTCTCTTCCTTCGCCGATTCGGATCGTAGGTGTTCAGCCGCGTTCCGGGCTCACAAGTCGGGCAACTCGTCGAGATCGCCGGGAGCCGAGACAACGGCCATCGCAGCCTCAGGAACCGATCTCTTCACCATGCCCGCAGTGACATCGCCTGGTCCCACATGGACAAATGTGGTGATTCCCGCCTCGTACATTGCTGCGAGGGATTCGGCGAACCGCACCGTCCCCGTCACCTGTCTACGCAGAGCATCCGCAACATCTGAGGCAGGGACTGCGTCGACATTGGCCCACACCGGGAAATCCGGATCCGAGAGCGCAGCGGCTTCGAGATGGGGAGCCAGGATGTCGATGGCCGGAGCCATCAACGGCGAGTGGAATGCGCCAGCAACCTTGAGCGGGATGGCACGGCGGACACCGAGCTCACGAGCTCCGGCCACCAACCAGTCGATGTCGGACGTCGATCCGGCCACGACCGTCTGACCCGGAGCGTTGAGGTTTGCCACCCACAGTTCGCCTCCACTGTTGCGTCGGTCCTCACAGATCTGCTCGGCCAGGTCAGCGTCGGCTCCGAGAAGCGCCGCCATCGCCGAGGGGTTCTCCTGTGCTGCGGCAGCCATGGCCTTGCCTCGTTCTCTCACGAGCCGCAACGCTGTGTCGAAATCGAGCGCGCCAGCCGCCGTGAGTGCCGTGTACTCGCCAAGCGAATGGCCGGCTGCACCGGCGGGCGGTGTATCGACTGCTTCGGCAAACGCCAGCCACGTGCCGTAGGCGACAACGAAGAGAGCTGGCTGGGCGTTCTCGGTGCGAGTGAGCTCGTCGTCCGTCCCGCGGAGACAGAGCTCAACGAGGTCGAAGCCGAGAATCTCGGAGGCGCGATCGCCAAGAGCGGGGTTGAGCGAGAAGACCTCCTCGCCCATGCCGATTGTCTGGCTCCCTTGCCCAGGGAACAGGATGCCGTAGGCCATTGGGGTTGAGACTCCGCCCCGGGAATCGACGTTACGCCGAGTCGAGCACGGCGAGAACGCGATCAACGTCGTTGCCGTCTACGTCGCGGTGTGTGACGAATCGGAGGGCGTCTCGAGCAGCGAATCCCACCTTGACGCCGGCGGCGTCGAGGTCGGCGTGGAAGGCGGGAGCGCCGTGGGGAAGCCCGTCGCCACCAACCCTGACCATGTTGGTCTGCACCGTGCCCAGGTCCACCGCATCGGGATACCTGGATGCGATGCCCTCCCCAAGCCTGCGCGCCAGGTCGTGGTCTTCGGTGAGCCTGTCCCGGTCTCCAAAGGCCGCTGACGCAGCGGCTGCGAGGACACCGACCTGGCGCATTCCGCCACCCAGGCGCTTGCGAACCCGACGGGCCTCTTCGATGAAGGCGGCGGGCCCGCACAGCATGGAACCGATCGGTGCCCCGAGACCTTTCGAGAAGCAGAACATCATGCTGGTGGCGTGGTTGGACCATTCGGTTACCGGAGTCGCTGCAGCGACCGAGGCGTTCCAGATTCGAGCTCCGTCGAGGTGGACGGGAATCTCATGCTCGGAGGCGAACGCCGAGCCCTTGGCCATCACCTCGGCAGGCAGGATCGTGCCACCCGATGCGTTGTGGGTGTTCTCCCACGTGAGCAAGCCGGGCCGTATGTCGTAATAGGGCCCGTTGGGGTCGAGAGCAGCGTCCAAGGCGTCAGCCGTCATGGTGGCGTCGTCGGAGTCGACCACAAGGAAGGTCACGCCGGAGAGAGCGCCAGCTGCTCCGAGCTCGTACTTGCGCACATGGGCGGTCGGCACGCAGACGACACCGTCGCCTGGCCTGGTGTGGAGGTGAATGGCGATCTGGTTCGCCATCGTGCCCGAGGGAGTGAACAGCGCCGCCTCCATCCCCACGGCACCAGCCGCGGTCTCTTGCAGAGCGGTGACCGTCGGGTCCTCCCGGTACACGTCATCGCCCACCTCGGCGTCGGCCATGGCACGACGCATCGTGGGCGTCGGGCGGGTAACGGTGTCGGAGCGAAAGTCGGCGATGCCGTCGGGAAATGCCATGGCCCGCATCGTACGACCTTGCAGTTGGCGGGCGTGACCGACACAATGCTCGTCGCATGCGTACCAAGCCCCTTGCCGGCATCCCTGCCGGCCCCATCGCTCCCGTCAGAGTTCCCAAGGCCTATCAGCGTCTTCTCGACCTCGCCTACAACCTGTGGTGGACGTGGGATCCGCTCGCCTATGACCTGTGGGCGCGTATCGATCCGCGTCGCTGGGCGGAGAGCCGCAATCCGCTGTCCATGTTGCCGACGATCGAACCAGGCACGTGGGAGGCACTCGAGGCGTCGACGACGTTCGCCGAGCTGTACGGCGAGGTCCTCAACCGCTTCGACGCCTACATGGAGACGACCGACACCTGGTTCGATCGCAACCACCCCAGCTACCCCGGGACGATCGCCTACATGTGCACCGAGTTCGGGACTCATCACACGCTCCCGTTCTACTCCGGTGGCCTTGGCGTCCTCGCCGGCGATCACCTCAAGGCGGCGTCTGATCTCGGCCTGCCGCTGTTCGGCGTCGGCATCTTCTACCGGCGTGGCTATTTCCGCCAGGCGGTCGACCCCGACGGCCACCAGCAGCACACCTACACCCCGGTAGAGCCAACCCGACGGCCGATGCGCCAGCTGCTCAGCCCTTCGACCGGCCGACCTCTTCAGGTGAGCGTGGAGTTCCCCGATCGCCAGGTCCATGCCCGACTGTGGAAGATCGACGTCGGACGTGTCCCGCTCGTGCTGCTCGACACCGACGTGCCCGACAACGACCCGGCCGACCGCCCTATCGGGGAACTGCTCTACGTCCGGGGCCGTGAGATGCGGTTCTGCCAGGAGATGATCCTCGGCATCGGCGGTACCAGGGCTATCAAGACCCTTGGCATCGACCCCACCGTCTGGCATATCAACGAGGGCCACGCCGCCATGGGCCTGCTCGAACGCCTCTCCGACGAGATTGGTGCGGGCAAGTCTCTCGACGATGCCAAGGCAGATGTCGCCGAAAACACGCTGTTCACGCTCCACACGCCGGTTCCCGCCGGCAACGAGCGCTTCGACTACGACCTCGCCCATCGGTATCTGACGGGGACACTTCCGGGAATCACCGACGAAGTGTTGCGAGACGTGTCGCGTGCCCGCGACGGCGACGATGCTTTCGACCTTGGGGCAATAGCGATCCGCATGTCGTCGATCACCAACGGTGTCTCGCAGCGCCACGGCGAGGTCGTCAAGAACTCCTGGGGCCACTTGCTCGAGGGCAGAGGCGCAGCGATCACCAACGGCGTCCACTCGCCCACCTGGGTGGGCCGCAACATGGCGCGGCTCTACTCCAAGACTCTGGGAGACGACTGGGCTGACAAGCTTGTGAACCCTGAGGCATGGAAGGCCATCTACGACGTCCCCGCCAAGACGCTCTGGCGAACCC
>JABDMN010000197.1 GCA_013001485.1 Acidimicrobiia bacterium | reverse complement strand
AGGGAGAGGCTTGGCGGCGGCGTGGCATGCTTCACAAACACATCGGCGAGGACCAGGGTGTCGGGGGCGATCGACCGACGCATTCGGGCCACCTCGGCAGCCCGCCCCACTATCGGTCCTTGGTCGGTGGCCATCTGTCCCGAGAGGACGTTGACCCGGATAAAGGCGGCGTCGGTGGCGGCAGCGACCGCCAACGCGCCGAGAGCGTCGTTGCGTAGAACATTCACACCGAATGGGACACCGACCGCAGCAGCAATGTCCGACACAACCCGGGTCATCGCAGCGATGGTCACCTTGGGGACGTCGTCGGCGAAGAACGGAGCGTCGCCGAAGTTCTCGATCATCAGGCCGTCGAACCCGGCTGCCTCAAGCCGCTCGGCGTCGGTGACGGCATCTTCGATGAGGTTGTCGAAGTCATCGTCGAACCCTGGGGCCCCCGGAAGGGGACCGAGGTGAACCATTCCGATGAGCCGGGGGAGGTCTCCGGCGCCCACCTCAGTAGGCCCGCAGCAGCCCGAGGGCCGTCTCTGCGGAATCGCCCTCGGTCTTCAGGCCAGTCTCGTCGGCTTCGAGCCGCTGCACGGCGACGCGACAGAACTCGCCGGCGTGTCCCTTGATGACCTGATCGGTGTCCTCTGACCCGTACACCCAGCGAGAGAACTTCGGTCCGACCAGTTCTACCCGTATCCCGGACTCCGGGAACTCCTCGCCGGCGTCTGCGAAGGCGAACGGGAGCATGCGGTGAGCCAACCAGGCAACGTGGCGAATCCTCGGAGTGTCGGCGTAGGGGTCATCTTCCTCCTCGCCGATCTTCAGGTAGTCCACGAGCGCGTCCTTGAGGTCGAGACCATGTGCCCATGTCTCCATGAGCCGAAGGGTGGCAAAGGCGCGGGCGCTCATCGGCCCGAGCACCCACGGGATGCGATCTTTGGCTTCGCGGCGCGAGAGCGCATCCACGAGACTCGCCCTCCCGGCGCGCCACCATTCGACGATCTCCTGGTGACGTCTTCCTTTGCCCATGGCCACGCCTCGGGCGGTCCACTCGTCAATGTCGGTGACCTTGGCGGCAGCGAGGACGGCCTGGCCGCCCTCGATCACCTCAGCGGCGAAGCTGTCGACGTGGGCGAGGTGGCTGACCTGGTCGAGCACCGACCAGCCCTCTGCCGGGGTGGGCAGCTTCCAGTGGCGGTCGTTGGCGCGCTGAAGGAACTGATCGAGCGCCTGCTGCTCGGCAACCAGGTCGGAAAGGATCTCTCGCATGAGGGTCACGATTCTAGAGAGATTCAGTTCGTTGAATCGGCGGAGAGCGCAGCCTGGTTCAGGCGGTCGAGGAGGAGCCGAAGTCGGCCGAGGTGCTTGCGGTTGAAGTGGAGGGTCACGCGGGGCAAATCGACCTCGTCATCGTCGTCGATTTCGCGCTTGGTGGGGCCGCTCTTCTCGATTCGACCGTCCACCAGGATGTCGGCGAACTCCTCGTTGAGATCCTCGATCAGGGCATCGTCTGGTTCGTTCTTCACCCGCAGCACAAGCTTCCCATTGACGAACCGCTGGGAGTGGTAGTTGCCGTAGAACGTCCGGATCTCGGCGATGGCGTCATCGATGCTTGTGGTGTGCCTGAACAGATGCCTGTCCTCGGGTGAGATCATCCCCTGGTTTTCGAGCTTCTCGACGAACTCCAGCCACGTGTCCCAGTAGCCCGTGCCTGGTGCCTCGAGAGCACGATGGGGTGCATGTCGCTCTTGCCGGTCTGGATCAGGGTGAGGAGCTCGAACGCCTCGTCCTGAGTGCCAAACCCGCCGGGGAAGAGCACGAACGCGTCGGACTCCTTCACGAACATGAGCTTGCGGGTGAAGAAGTACTTGAAGTTGATGAGCCGGCTCTCGTGGACGTACGGGTTCGCCTCGGCCTCGAAGGGGAGCCGGATGTTGACTCCAAACCCGTAGTCCTGGCCGGCGCCGAGGTTGCCTGCCTCCATGATCCCGGGACCGGCGCCGGTAATCACCATCCAGCTCTCTTCGTCGGTCATCCGGCGGGCGAACTCGGCGGCGAGCTGGTAGTTGGGGTCTGTGGGTGGAGTGCGTGCCGACCCGTACATGGTGACCTTGGGGATCCCCTTGTACTTCGAGAAGATCAGGAACGAGTAGCGCATCTCTTTCAGAGCGGAGTTGGTGAGCTTCAGGTCGCCCCGATCGGTGTCGTCGCGAAGCATCTTCAGCCCCGAAACCAGCATCTCCGCGATGATTTCCTCGTCGAGTTCGTGTTTGTGGTCGCCGTGGCGGGGCTGATCAGCGACGGCGTCGCGGACCAGCTGACGGAGCCTGGCGTCGAGGTCGGCGTTGCCGAGTTCATACGGTCGCATTGGCGACACGCTAGTGATGCGCCGGGTCGTCGCTAGCGTCATTGAGATGGAGATGCGCGCCTACCGGGGCCACCAGGACACGGAGGCGCTTGCTGTGTTCCAGAGCGATGCTCTCGCCACCGGCGAACACATCGGCCTCATGCACGCGGGAGACGCCGTTCACCGGGTCGAGAGCATGTACCGCCGATATGACCCGCGAGAACTGGTCCGGATCTGGGAGGACGAGTCGGGAATCGGGGCGTGGGGATTCGTGTCACCACGATTCAGCGGGTTCGAGATCCAGGTGCATCCGCGACGCCCCGACCTCCAGGGCGAGGTCGTCGCCTGGGGCTACGAAGCGACAGCTGCGTACATCGTCGAGAACGGGCTCGACCTGGATCGAGTGATCGCAGATGGCATTGTCGGGTACACAGCACGACACGATGCCCTCGACGCAGAGGGTTTCACCAAGGTCGGCGAGGACCAATACATCGAAACCGATCGCCTCGTGGAACCGCTGCCGGAGGTCACACTTCCCACTGGATACCGGGCACGAACGGTATACGGCCCTGAGGAGGCGGAGCTCCTCGCCAACGTGCACAACGGGGCTTTCACGGCAGGGTTCACGGCCCAGGACTACGCCGACCGGATGGAACTCCCGGGATACGATCCCGATCGCGAGATCGTGATCGAGGCTCCGGATGGTTCTCTCGCGGCGTTCACGATCGTGTGGTTCGATCGACGCAATCGCATCGGCCTGTTCGAGCCAGTCGGCGTCGACTCCTCACACCGTCGACTCGGTCTGGGCCAGGCGATCATGGGCCTCGGCCTTCACCGCATGGCCGAAGAAGGCATGTCCACTGCCTGGGTCACCCATTCGAGCTCCAATGGCGCCTCGGCCGGTCTCTACGCCGCGGCCGGCTTCACGCCCCGCTTTGCGGTCGACGACTGGGTGAAACTGATCGAGACCTAGTCCCGGAAGTTCACGTACTGAAGCGGGACCCGGTAGTCGAGGCCCTTCAGCTCGGCGATGACAGCCTGCAGATCATCCCGTTTCTTGCCGGAGATCCGGAGCTGGTCGCCCTGAATTGCGGTCTGCACCTTGAGCTTGGTGTCCTTGATCTTCTTCACCAGCTCCTTGGCGGCGTCCTGGGCGATGCCCTGGTTGAGGCCGAACTCGGCCTTCACGCGGGCTCCACCGATGGTCTCGGTCTCTCCACCCGTGAGGACCTTCATTGACACGCTGCGCTTGACCAGCTTCGACTTCAGCACATCGATCGCCGCTTCGAGCCGCCCCTCCGCCGAAGACTCGACGGTGATGCCTACATCGGAGAGCTCGAAGCTCGTGTCTGTGCCCTTGAAGTCATACCGATTGATGACCTCTCGGCTCGCCTGGTCCACAGCATTGCGGACCTCCTGCATATCGACCTGGGAAACAACATCAAATGAAGCCATGGCGTGATCCTATCGGTCGTCGATTCGGCATTGCCCGAGCGCCCCGCAAGACTCGGGTTCATGACGACATGGTGGGTTCCGGCGCTGGCCGGCGTGTGGACGTTGCTCATCTGGGGCTCCCGGGTGCGCCTCCTCACCGGCGACGAAGCCGCCAAGACTGACGTCTGGATCCGGATCATCACCTCGCTCGTCCTCGGAGCTGCGGTCCTGGCAATGGCACTCCTCGCTCGGGCCGACGGCCCGGCTCGCTGGGGTGTCGGAGTGGTCTGGGCGTTCGCTGGGTGGATGGCTCTTGTTTGGGTCAGCTCGGCCTTCAACGTCTTCGTCAACGAGCATTCGTCCGCGTTCCGGATCGTCCACACGGTCCTGGCGGTCGTGTCGATAGGACTCGCCGTGGCGACGTTGTGGGTGACGGTGCAGGCCGACTGATCAGTCGGTGAACGCCGGTCCCGTCGGACCGCTGCGAACCACGGCGGCCCACACCGTGTCGTAGTGATCGCGATCGAAGGCATCGATGTGGGGGAGCACGAACTCGTCCCATGATCGGCGCAGGGGGTCCTCCGCAGTCTCGAACATCCGCAACCCCGCTGGGATCCTGTCGAGGACGGTCCGCAGCGACATGGGAGTCTCTACCCGGGTGCGGGCATCCGTCGCAGCGAACGAGTCGTTCACCTCGGTGGCCAGCCGCACCATCAGTTCCACGAACTCAGGCTTCATGGTGGGGTAGCGGCGCTCGACCATCGACGTGAGCTGGTCACCGTTGGGGAAGTCCTTCTCCCAGATGATCCATCGGTCGGCGAAAGCCTTGTTGAGGGTCTGGGTACCGGCGTAGTCGCGGAGGTCGGTGGGGTTGAGAGTGCCGAACAAACGGACGTCGTGACGGAGGCGGATCATCTCGCCGGTCGGCAATTCGAGCGCCTGGTGTCGGTCGAGCAGGCCGTGGAGTGCGAACAGGGTCTCTGCGCCCGCGGCGTTCAGCTCGGACAGATTCACGAGCGCCGGGCCTCGCAGGGCACGAGTGATGTCGCCGTCCTGCCAGCGGCTCTCGGTGCCTCCCTTGCCGTCTCCATGAAGCTTGACCGAGCCGATCAATGTGATGTCGCGGACCTCACCGGTCAGCGGGATGCGGTAGTAAGGGATGCCAAGCAGTGCGGCGAACTGCTCGAGGTCATGGTCTTTGCCGGTTCCCATGTGGCCGCGGAGTGCCAGGTGCAGAGGAACGTCGGAGAAGTGGTCGCGACGGATCTGCTCGAGACGAGCGAGGCGATACAGCATCCCGATGTCGACGTAGTACGGGTCGGCTTCGGGGACGTGGTCGGCGCGGTGCTCGGCGTCCACGACGTCTTTGGGCATGGCGAACTTCTCGAGCTCGATTGGCTTGCCCTCGCCGGTCGGGTCTTCAAATGTGATCGATTTCGCCATCAGGCACTCCTTGCGGGCGGTGCATCGTAGAGGACCCTCTCGGACCCATGAGCCCACCAGGTGTCGCCGCCCATCGATGCGATCGTCTGATGGAGCGCGGACCGGACCCCACCGATCATCGCCTGTGCCAATTCGGCCGGCCGCTCGACGACCTGGTTGCGCCCATACGCAGCCCGAACTGTGTCGTCGCCGATGCCGATGCCGAGCACCACCGTGGCGCCGCGCTCGACGTCCTCGACCGTCTCGGCCAGCGCCTGGACCGATCCCCGAGTCATCCCGTCGGCGAGCACAACCAGGATCCGGGTGCCGACTTTGCGGCTCAACATCCGTTCAGCCGCATGAGCCACGTTGAACTCGTCGACGTTGGCTGCCTTGTCGAACATCGAGATCGGTGGCGCGTCCATGGGTTCCCGGCGGGCGGCGGCCGCCGCCTTCTGAGGCGCCGATGCCATCCAGAACAGTCCGGCGATGATGTCCTCGGCCCGTCGCCAGCGATCGTCGAAGGACTTCAGGATGTAGTGGTTGACGGTGCGGGTGAGACGCTCGGCGGCTCCGCCCTGGGTCTGGCGCAGCGCGCCTGTGGCCTTGCCGCGGCGCTCCGAGAAGGCTCGTTCGGTGTCGTCCGGATCAGCTGCGAACGCCCGGTTGAAGAGAGCGACCTCGAACTCGATCTGCAGTTCGTTGCACAGTCTCGCCAGCGTCCACGCTCCGAGTGTGGCCGCCGCCAGCGCCCAGGGGCTGCGTCGACCGGAGCGAAGATCCCGGGGCTGAAGCATCGACGCCGAACCATCGATGAGGAGGGACACGCCATAAGACCGGCGAATCGGCAGGTCGCGGCGCTCGAACATGCGCTCGTACAGCCCGGCGCCCAGCAGCAAGGCCGCATACGGTGACAAGTCTCCGGCGTCGTAGCCCGATCGCAGACCGCGGCGCTGGTTGGCGAGAAACAGCGGGTACAGCTCGCCGGAAACCCGTTGCTGGGCCAGTCCCCACTCGCGTCCTGCCTCGCGCACCATGACGTGGCCTTCAGGGGCGAAGTTGCGGAACCGGTCGGGGAAGCGGGCGACCACGAGCTTGCCGGATTGGCCGGTGGGCAGGTACACGGTGGGTGCCTCCGAGATCTTGACGATCTGGTCCGTGGCCGGATCGCCTGCCTGGTCGGCGGCATCTTTGCGGCCCTGTTCCGCGGAGACGGTCTGGGAGGCCTGGCGGGTCTCGTCGTAACTCTCGTGGTCTTTGAGGATCGGCGAGATGATGCGCACCGCGTCGACGCTCTGCGCGATCTGGCTCCGCTCGTCTTCCATTCGGGCCTTGGACTGGGTCTTGGTCTCGGTGACCCCGGCCTCTTCGACGACATGGTGCAGCTTGGCGATCTGGAGCAGCTGGAGCGCCAGTGACCCGACGTCCCACGGGTCGTCGGTGTCCGCCAACTCCTCGATGAACGCCACGGCGTCGTCGAGGGCGAGGGCGACGTGAGGCTCGACCCGTCGCTGCAATGTGTCGCGGTCGAGGTAACCCGCCGCGATCAGGAAGCAGGAGAGTGCGAATTGGCCGAGGGGCCGACCCTCTGCCATCGCTTCGGGAACGGACGCCAGGTAGAGATCACGCAGGACGGTCCACGCTCCGTGGTATTCGCCGAAGAACGTGGCCTCTTGTCGGGCATCCTCGAGTGCAAGGAACATCGCCTCGGCTGCAGGCCCGCCTACCTCGTTGAGCGCGTCGAGGACCGTGACCAGTCGCTCGCCCTCTGCCGGCTCGTCGGCGGCGCGCTCCGCGAAGATCTCATCGATGACATCGCCCTGGTCGTCGTCCTGATCGTCTTCGAACACCAACAAGTCGGCAGTCGGGTGCTCGGGCTCTTCTTCCTGGAGCGCTTCTTCATGAGCCTGCGGCAGCCATTCGGGTGGGATCGGGCGCCGATCGTCGAGGTCGGTCGCAACCAGGTGGAACACCTCGTGAAGGGCGGATGCCAGTGCCACCTCCGTCGGGGTGACCGGAGCTCGACGGGCGTAGGCGGCCTGGAACACCCCGGGGTCGATCACGACGTCGTTGCCAGAAGATGAGGCGTGCGAGCCGAGGCGAACCTGCAGGTCGTCGTTCTCGGCAAGCTTGCGGGCAAAGCGGGTGACCGCGGGAGCAACCCGCTGGTAGCGGGCGACGACGGCCTCGATGACCCGCTCGTCGGCGGGCAGGACCTCGGAGAGGACGGATTGTTCGCGAGAACGCATGACCGATCATTGTGTCACATGGGCGGCCAGCTACCGGCTACCGGCTGCCAGCAAGTCCCTAGTCCCTAGTCCCTGGTCTGAGTCGATGGTCGTTAGCAAGAGGGAGCTGAGCTCCTTTCTCGGTCTCTCCCCCCTTTGAGGGGGGAGTACCCGAGCGG
>JABDMN010000240.1 GCA_013001485.1 Acidimicrobiia bacterium | reverse complement strand
AGATCGTTGAGGCGCCCAACGTGCTCGCGGATCCGATAGCGCTCGGTCTCCCCAATGGCGACTTCGTTGGACAGCTCTTTCCAGAGGCCCTCATATCGAGCCTCGATGTCGTCTCCGAGGGCAAGGTCGGCGCTGTCGAGGTCGAGGCCCTGGGAGGCGGCGATGTCTGCCATGCCACCGGCGACGTTGATCTTCATGATCTCGAGGTCCTCAGAGCGCTGCCCTGCGGACAGCGTGTCGTGCACGGCTGCTGTCTCGGCGTCGATCATGATGGCGTCGATGGAGCCGGCGTCGTATCGGTAGAGGACGTTCGACAGGGAGCAATCGCCCCAGTAGCACCCGGCGAGGTGTAGCTCGACCAGAAGTCCGGCGAACGCGTCCAGCATCTGCACGCGGCGCCGTCCGAAGCCGCCTCCCGAGATGAGCTCGCGGTACGGAAAGGCGTATTTGACGTAGCGGGTGATGACTGCCCCCGACCACTCCTTGCTCGGATCCACCCAGGGGCGCTCGACGTAGCCGACGGGTGTCACCGACGGGACGTCACGATCCCGGAATTCACGCAGCATCGAGTATTCGTGGCGAGCCGTTGCTGCGGGCAACTCCTTGATGGCATAGATGTCGTGGCGATAGGGGACGAACACGATCTCGTGTCGGTGGATGCCGGCCGGCAAGTCTGCCAGGCGTGCCGGGTCCCACTCGGTGATCGATCGCCCCCAGTCGAGGTCGAGGAAGTCCGGATGTCCGGCCCGCGTGGATATGTGTGGTGTCGCCATTGACACCCATTCTGCCTGGCTACGCTCCCGACACCATGGACGTTCCGGTACGCATCTCCGTTGAAGGCGGATCTCAGGTGGTCATCGAGTGGGAGACGGGCTCGCCGTCGACCATCTCGGCACGTGACCTTCGCGCAGCGTGTGTCTGCGCCACCTGCCGTGAGACATCAGGTGAGGAGGCGACGCGCCTGGTGCTCGAGGGGGACGTCGGCATCGTCGAGGCTGCCCTCGTCGGGGGCTACGCCGTCACCTTCACGTTCTCGCCCGACGGCCACGGAACCGGGATCTACCCCTACGACGTCTTGCGTTCGATGTCGCCGAGCTGACGTTCAATCTCGGCGATCTGCGTTTCGACTGATTCGCGTTCGTCGCCGGTCTTGTCAGAGATCATGTCGTTGATGCGCCTGGCAAACGCGAGATGGTCCGTCCAGGCCATCGGGTTGTTGGCTGCGGATGGTCCCTCGATCGGTTCGTCGTCCATCTGGGCGAGGCGGCGGCGAAGGTGCTTCAGCTCGTACCGCAGCCAGGCGGGCGATGCTGCCGGTCCGACGGCCTGGCGAGCGTCGGCGCGCAGGAGTTCACGTTCGGCTTCCAGCGCGACACGCTCCGGATCCGTCGGGGCGAGGCGGTCGATGTGCGCCGACAGGTCCTTGATTCTCTCGAGAAGGTCATCGATGTCGAACACTCAGGCCTCCGTGATCTGACGAGCCTTGGCAACCAGACGTCCCAATGCCGCGAGGTCGATGTCTGCGGCCGATGTGAAGCCGATGCTCGCCTTGCCGACCTTGACCTTGCCGAGCGTGTCGCCGTACTTCTCCGAAAGGTATTGGCGATCCTCGACGGCGTTTATGTAGACGCTGAGATGCCGCTTCTGGGCGGCGAGGCCGACGACGAACCACTCGACCTCACTCTTGTCAGACCGGGTCGTGACCATCGTGCCGTAACCGATGATCTGCTGGTCGGTCCCTCCCCAGAACTTCCCTTCATACAGCTGACGGGGGAGACCGTCCATTTCGGCGGCGATGACGGCATCGGCCTCGGTCATGTCATCGCGGAACTCGTCGGGAAGCGAGGCGAGGAACTCGTCGACGTCGCGCTGGCTGGTCTCCATGGCGTGAATCTACCGATCGATCGAGAGCGTCGATCCCGCCTCAAACACGGGCGGTTCGTGCAGGTCGGTAGGTGAGACCCTTGTAGCTGGGGGTGAATCCCTCGGCCGTGAGGTGGGGGAGCAGGCTGGCTGTCGCCGCGGGGTCACCGTCGATGGTTTCAATGGAGATGCGTGGCATCGAGGTGCGAGCCACAATCGCCAGCCCAGCCGCGGTGATCGCCGGGTCGACCTCGGGGTTGGTGGTGATGCTTCGACCGCCTCGTTCGACATAGGCGGCGAGCGATCCGTCGTGGAGCACGACGAAGGCACCGGCGCGTCGGGCTCCGAACCGATCGGATGGCCACGGTGCCGTGGCACCGAAGGGGTTTGCAGGATCAGTTGCTGCCAACACCAGCACGCCGGTCTCATCAGTCAGGCGCAGCCGATCGACGGCCCCAGGTGTGGCGAACTGGGCGCCCCCCAGGCCCTCGATGAAGTAGCCGCGGCGAACCCTGCCGGTGTCCTCCATTGCCCCAAACACGGGATAGAGGCCGGCGAAGCCGCCGGGTGATCCTTCAGCGAGGACTGCATCGCGCGTGACGATGCCGTGTCGCTCGAGGAGCTGCTCGGCACGAGCCTTGGCGATCTCCTCGGGGGATGGAGGGATTGCGGGCAGCAGATCGGCGACCAGATACCAGCGCCCACTGGCGGCAGGTGGGGTGGTTCGTGTCACGGTGCGCGATCGGTTCGAGCGGCCTCGCTTCTTGCCGAGGTAGGCCCGCAAGGGGGCCATGGTGTCGTTGGTGACTTCGCCTGCCCACACGAGGTCCCACAGCGCTTCGAGGACGGTCTGAGGGTCTCCCCCCTCGGCCGCCGCGTAGAGGTCGCGCCAGAACGAAGCGCCGCGTTCGGCCAGGTGACTGCGAAGACGGTCGTGGATCGTCCCGGCCGGTGGCTCGACGGATGGCTCCCACCAAAGCAACGGAACCTGGTCGCGCACGTATAGGGCCACCCTGCCATCACCGCGACCAAGGGGCTCGCGGCCCGTCCACACCACTTCGCCCGAGGCCAGCAGGTCGTCGAGCATCGACGGTGCGTAATCCATTCGCGCTGACAGGATGTCGGGTTCGAGCACACTGGCGG
Organism: Acidimicrobiia bacterium; assembly: GCA_013001485.1. GTDB lineage: Bacteria > Actinomycetota > Acidimicrobiia > Spongiisociales > UBA5794 > JABDIW01. The sequence continues at coordinate 3,710 of JABDMN010000240.1, read as the reverse complement.
GGAGAGCGATGCCTTGCATGCGACGAACGACGTCGAGGAGGCGTCCGGGTCGGGATGAGCTGTCACCGATGCCGTGCCAGTGAGGCAGGAACCGGCCCAGGGCTTCCGGTTCGACAGCGGCCACCTCGTCGCGCAATACCGCCAGGGACCGCCGTTTGAGTCGACGCAGCACCTCTGTGTCAACCCACTCCCGATCGGTTCCTCCGGGCCGGTAGCTGCCGGAGGCGACGCGGCCAGCGGCTTCGAGCCGCCCCAGGACTTCGGCGACCACAGCATCAGGAAGCCCGAGACCGAGTGCAGCGTCGGTCGTCGTGAACGGTGCGTGAGTGCGCGCATATCGTCCGACGACGTCGCCGAGCGGATCAGCGACTGGCTCGAGCAGAGCCTGGGGGATGCCCTGGGGTGGAGACACACCGAGGGCGTCGCGAAGGCGGGCAACGTCCTCAACAGCTGCCCAGCAGACGGCACCAGCCACCCGTACCTCGACGATTCGGCGCTGGTCGCGAAGGTCGGTGAGGTGTTCACTGACGGTGTCTGGTGGTTCCGAGCTGCGAGCGATGACCTGGTCTGTCGTGAGAGGTCCGAGGTGACGCAACAGGTCGGCAGTCTGATCCAGGCCTGCAACATGCCGGTCCTCGGCCAACCGCTGCAGTTCCAGCTCGACGACCGCAATGACATCGGCATCGAGGAGGTCGCGGAACTCGGGATCACCGAGCAGTTCCTGCAGAAGCCCACGGTCGAGAGTGAGTGCCGCGGCGCGTTTCTCAGCGATCGGAGCGTCGTACTCGTACATGAACGAAGCGATGAAGTCGAACAACAGAGAACTGGCAAACGGGCTCGGCGACGAGACCTCAGCGGTGTGCACCCTGATCGTTCGCGAACGGATGCCACGCAGGATCTCCTCGAGGGCGGGCAGGTCGAAGTAGTCCTGGAGGACCTCGCGATAGGTCTCGAGGACGATGGGAAACGATCCGTACCGTTTGGCGACGCCCAGCAAGCTTGCAGCTCTGCGTCGCTGCAGCCACAGCGGCGTCCGTGATCCGGGCCGGCGCCGTGGAAGGAGCAAGGCCCGGGCGGCCGACTCGCGGAACCGAGACGTGAACAGCGCAGAGTCGGCGACCTCGTCGAGGATCGTGTCTGACAGCTCGTCAGGGTCGAGCAGCAATTCATCGACTGGTGGTGGCTCGTCCACGTCGGGGAAGCGAAGCACGATGCCGTCGTCCGACCAGATCACGTCGGCCTCGATTCCAAGCCGGTCGCGATACCGCCGCCGCGCCGACAGCGCCCATGGGGCGTGGACACGACCACCAAACGGTGACAACACCACGGTGCGCCAATCGCCGATCTCGTCGCGGAACTGTTCCACCACGATGGTGCGATCAGTCGGCAGCGTGCCGGTTGCCTCTTTCTCGTCTGCGATGAACGCCGCGAGGTTGTCGGCCGCCCACGCGTCGAGCCGGTACCGCTCACGAAGCACGGTTCGGGCTTCATCGGGATCGAGGGCCCCGACGGTGCGGATGAACTCGCCGACGGCGCGACCGAGTTCAAGAGGACGGCCCAGCCGGTCGCCATGCCAGAACGGCATCTTGGCTGTAGCCCCCGTTTCCGCGGGCAGGACCACCACGCGGTCGTGGCTGATCTCGGCGATCTTCCACGCAGTCGAACCGAGGACGAAGACGTCGCCTACCCGGCTCTCGTAGACCATCTCCTCGTCGAGTTCCCCGACCTTTCCACCCTCAGGCAGCGTCACCCGGTACAGGCCACGGTCGGGGATGGTCCCGGCGTTGGTGACGGCCAGCATCCGGGCGTTGCCCCTCGGCGAGATGGTCCCCTCCACCCGGTCCCAGATGATGCGGGGGCGGAGCTCGGCGAACTCGTCAGACGGGTACTTGCCCGCCAGCATGTCGAGCACGGCATCGAAAGCCCCCCGGCTCAGGTCTCGATAGGGCTCGGCTCGCCGCAAGGTCGCAAAAAGCTCGTCGACGTTCTGGTCGTCCACGGCAACCGACGCGACGACTTGCTGGGCAAGCACGTCGAGCGGGTGGCGGGGGATGACGGTCTCCTCGATGGCGCCGTCGAGCATCCGATCGACGACAACGGCCGTTTCCAGCAAGTCTCCCCGGTGTTTGGGGAAGACCTTGGCCTTGGACGCCGCTCCGACCTGGTGACCCGCTCGGCCCACCCTCTGGAGGCCGCGCGCGACTGAGCTGGGCGACTCGACGAGGACCACGAGGTCGATCGCAGCAATGTCGATGCCCAACTCCAGGGTCGACGTGGCCACGACTCCTCTGAGCTCGCCTGCCTTGAGGCGGCTTTCGATTTCGATGCGTTGCTCGCGGCTGACCGACCCGTGATGCGACTGCACGAGCTCCTCGCCTGCGAGTTCGTTCAGTTGGGATGCGAGACGTTCGGCGAGGCCACGACTGTTGACGAACAACAGGGTGGATCGATGGTCGAGGATCAGTTTGAGCAGTTGGGGGTACACCGCCGGCCAGATCGACTTGCGAACAGGGTCGTCGGTCGGGGCGGCGGCCGGTGCTCCGGGATCGGGTGGTGTCGACTCAGGGCGGGTCATGTCCTCGACCGGGACGACGATCTCGACCTCGAGTGTCTTGTCACGCGGTGCATCGACCACGGTGACCGGGCGGGGGGTCCACCCGTTCTCGTCGATCTCGCCGCCTCCGAGGAACTCGGCGATCCGCTCGAGCGGACGCTGGGTGGCGGACAGGCCAATGCGTTGCGGGGGCTGGTCGGTGACGTCGGTGAGTCTCTCAAGAGACAGCGACAGGTGAGAGCCGCGCTTGGTCGACGCCACCGAGTGAATCTCATCGATGATGACCCATCGGACCGGTCGCAGGATCTCCCGGGCACGCGAGGTCAGCATCAGGTAGAGGCTCTCGGGCGTGGTGATCAGCATGTCGGGTGGGTGGCGGAGCATGGCCTGGCGATCTCGTGCCGGTGTGTCGCCGGTGCGCATCGCCGTCGAGATCCGGGGTGGCTCCAATCCCAGGCGCTGAGCGGCGTGCTGAATGCCGGTCAACGGTGCTCGAAGGTTCCTCTCGATGTCGTACGCCAGGGCCTTCATCGGTGACACGTACAGCACCCGGCACCGCTCGCGCTCGGGGGGCGGCGTCTCAGCGGCGAGGCGGTCGATGGCCCACAGGAATGCCGACAGGGTCTTGCCCGAGCCCGTCGGGGCGTGGATCAGCGTGTGGTCGCCGGCAGCGATCGCCTCCCAGCCCCCGACCTGGGCCTCTGTTGGTGCGGCAAACGATGAGGTGAACCACTGGCGGGTCGGCTCGCTGAAACGTTCGAGGGCTCCCATCGTCGCAGCGTACCCAGCGACCGTGACAAGGACTCCGGCCACGATGTGCTGGGGATGGTGTCGAGGTAGTTGCGAAGCGAAACTATCCTCTCGAACACCGCAGCAAAGGAGATGCCATGCCCGCCGTAACCGTTGACAACCCGCTCGTACTGCCCCGTGTCGCGGGACCGGCACTCGAGTCGGCGCGCGAGCGTCCGGTCGCGTCGGTCACGACTGCACCCAAGGGCTTCGAAGGAGAAGGTTTTCCCGTGCGCCGAGCGTTCCAGGGCGTGGATCTGGCCGACCTCGACCCGTTCATCCACCTCGATCAGATGGGAGAGGTGGAGTACGCCCCCGGCGAGCCAAAGGGAACCCCCTGGCACCCCCATCGGGGATTCGAGACCGT
>JABDMN010000199.1 GCA_013001485.1 Acidimicrobiia bacterium | reverse complement strand
CTGTACGTCCACGTCGACGTGGACGTGGTGGATCCCGAGGACATGCCAGCCGTCAACTATCCCGCACCAGGAGGTCCCTCGCTCGAGACGGTTGCTGCGGCGGTCGCCGCGCTGGCGTCTACGGGCCGCGTTGTTGCGTTCTCGGTCTCCTCATGGAACCCGGCGCTCCCCGGTTCCGAGGTTGCAGCGGCAGCCACCCGTCGCTTGGCGAGCCCCTTCCTGCGCTGAATCGCCCGGCAGAGGGATCGACGCGATCGGTACCATCGATCTATGACAACCCTGCTTCCCCGCAAGACGCTGCCACGGCAGGTGCATGTCGAGGTATCACCCGCGGCCGAGATTGCGCTTGCCCACCGCGACGTCGCCGTGGTGGCCGAACTCGAGGTCTTGTTCAGCTGCCTGGTGCGCAAACGGGTGTCGTTCCGCGACGAATTGCCAGGAGAGCGAACCTGGATTGCTGCGCCCGGTCTCCACATCGCGTTGCGGGCGGTCGTCTACGACGGATGCCGTCCCGAAACGCCTGGAGGTGAGCCTCCACTCCTGGACTTCGATGTTGCCGATCCGGAGGCACTCCTGCCGCGGTCGATCACCATCGACTACCGGGATGGGGAGTGGCTCGGGGCGTTCGACTTCTCCTGAGCTGCCTCAGGAAGCCGGCACCAACCTGACCTCGATGTAGTGGTCTCCCGGGACCACCTGCCTGGCGAGGTCTCGAACGTCCTGGCGGGTGACGGCGGCGACCCGAGCGATGCGCCGGTTGACGTCGTTGGGGTCCTCATCGGAATTGCTGAGGTAAAACAGCATCGTGTCGACCCAGATCTCGTTCGAGATCAGCTCGAACTCCCGGATCAGCTGCTCCTGGGCGATGGCGAGCTCGTCGGCGGTTGGCCCGTTGGCGCGAAGGTCTGCCAGATCGTCGAGGATCGCCTCCGAGACGGCATCGAGGCCGGCAGGGTCGGCGCTCACGTCGATGTAGACCTCGATCACGGCGTCTGGCTCACCAAGAACGTCGACCGCGGCGGTGGGTGAGTACGTGGCCGAGAGCTGTTCGCGTATGCGCTCGGTCAACCGCTGGTTCATGACCTGTTCGAGCACTGCCGCTTCGAGGGTCGTGACCGGGTCGAGGGGGACTTCCTCGACGAACAGGAACGTCACTCCCCCGAGCGAACCGGTTCCAGCTGCCACCGTCGACGTCACCACCCCCGGCGGGGGATCGGGCTGCACGTCGACCCAGCTTTCGTCACTCTCGACCGTGGGCAGGGTGCCCAGGTATCGAGCCGCGAGCTCTTCGATCTCGTCGACCTCGAAGTCGCCGGCGACGCCGAAAATGAAATCGTCCGCATCGCTGAACCGCTCGGCAAACGCAGCCAACGCGGTATCGAGGTCGAAACTGTCGAGGTCCTCGACAGTCGGAAGAATGGAGAAGCGTTCGTCACCTCCGTACCGCAGGTCAACAAGCTCGCCGAGCACAGCGATGTTGGGGACCAGGTCCGGGTTCTCGACAAGTGGCCGCACCTCGCTGTCGAATATGGACAAGGCTGCATCGTCGATGCGGGGCCGGGTCATGTACAGGTGGATCAGCTGGAACAGGGTCTCGAGGTCCGCGGTGGCGGCGCCGCCAAACCAACCCTCGCTGGTGATGTCGACGTACGGAGCGACTCCCGCGGTGACACCGGAGAGGATCCTCTCCAGCTCGACCTGATCGAAACCTGCAACCCCGGATCTGGTGACGATTGATGGTGAGTACTGGATTTCGGTCACGTCGCTGTCGGCCACGAGCGACCATCCACCGGGGCTGACGGCACCGAACGAAACGAACCCAGCCGCGATATCGGTCTGGTTGTGGGCGAAGGTCACGCCGTTTTCCAGCTCGAGAACTACGACGCCGAGCGGGAACAGTTCGGAACGGTCGACGATGTCGACCGGGTCGGGTGCCGCCATCAGTCCATCGGCAACCTGGGCCGAGTCGCCACGAGGCTCGATGTTTGCCCGCAGCACCCGGGCGTATGTGTCGATGAGGTCGTCGTCATTGGGGATCAGGTCGGCCGACGCAGAAGGCCCGGCCACGATGATCAGAGGCTCGGTGGATGTGATCAGCGCTCCAAACGTGTCCGTCACCTGCTCGACAGTCATGGCGTCGAGGATCGAGATGCTCAGGTCATGGGCTGTCTCGGCATCGGGGATCGGCGTCCCGCTAAGGAAATTGCCCACGTACTGGCTGGCGAACTCCCAGTCCTGGGTCGAGTCGGCCGAGGCCAGCCCGACGTCGACCGATTGGCGTAGCTCGCCCACTGCTCGATCCAGCTCACCTGGGGACATGCCGTAGCGAATCATGCGCTCCACCTCGGTGAGCAAGGCCTCGGTGGCAGCGGAGAGGTTTCCGGGATCGGCCGATGTGGCGAGGCCCGGGCTCTGCTGAGCTCGGACCAGGGGGTTGGCTGCGAAGGAGGGGTCGAAGAACGGGACGTCGCCGCCCAAGGCGTCCTCCTGAAGCCGGGTGACGATCACATCGAGGGCAACGCTGAAGGCAAGCTCCCGCCGGAGCAGCCCCACCGTGGGTGCGGCGTCGACCGGCATCGGGTAGTTCAGCTCGACGAAGGCATTGGGCAGTTCCTCATCGACCAGAACCAGCGTTGCGGGCTCGCCGAATGGCGCGGTGGTCGGGCTTGGTCGATCGGGACCGTTGACGGGATTCTCCAACGCGCCAAATCGATCGCGGATCGAGGCTTCCATGCGGTCGACGTCGAAGTCACCGACGGCCACGACTGCCATCAGATTCGGTCGATACCAGTCGTCGTAGAAGCGACGCAGGGACTCCGGCGTCACCGACTCGAGGTCCTCGAGCGTCCCGAGCGGATCCTGATCGGCGTATGGCGAATCCGCGAGCAGGATGTCGTCGACACTGTCGAAGTAGCGACCCCAGAAACCCTGGCTGCGCAGCCGCCACTCTTCGACCAGCACGCCCCGCTCCGACTCGACGTCGTCGGCGTCGATGGTTGCCTTCGACGCCCATTCGTAGAGGACGTCGATGGCGGTGTCGAGAGTCGCCCGGCTATCTGTGGGGACCTGCAGTTCGTATACCGTCTCGTCATAACTGGTGTAGGCGTTGATGTCGGGGCCGAACTCTGAACCAAACCGCTGCAGGACCCGGACCAGTTCGTTCTGCGGGTACGCCTCGGTCCCGTTGAACATCATGTGTTCCAGATAGTGGGCTCCACCCCTCTGGTCCGACTCCTCGAGCAGCGACCCGGCGTTGACAACGAGCCGGAGTTGGGCTCGTCCACCC
>JABDMN010000187.1 GCA_013001485.1 Acidimicrobiia bacterium | reverse complement strand
GCATTGCGACGTCGACTCCCAACGTTGCGGCTTGCACGTCTCCGAGCGCAATGAGGTCGAGCTGGCGGGACCGCGAGACGAGCAGAGCCTGGCCGACGATTGCGAGGGGAGCGCCAACGGCGACGATTTTCCAGGTTGTGGCCCCGAGTCCTCCGAAAACGAAGTAGGTGAAGGTCGGGAGCCGGGGACTATCCACCGAGAAGATCACGATCAGGGTCCAGGCGAGGAGGGCAAAGCCGACTGCGATACCGCTGAGGACGAGCGAGTTGGCGTCGACGGCACCGGCCGCCAGACGCCGGATGAGCACGGCGGCGGCGCCTGCCGCTAAGCACGCGAAGGCGGCCGGGAGCACTGGCCATGAACCCCACGGAGTGATCCAGGCCCCGACGACGAGCCCGAAACCGGCGGCCGAAGACAGGCCCAGGAGGTACGGCTCGGCGATCGAGTTGCGAAGGAGTCCCTGGAGGGCGGCGCCGGAAGCACCCAGCGTCCCGCCAACGAGGATCCCTCCGATCACGCGAGGCATGCGGATGTCCCACACGATCGCGTCTGCCAAACGCTCCGCATCGCCGATGCCAAGGCGTGCGAGTATCGCCGACCAGACGTCGGACGGGGAGATCGACGCAGCACCCACAAACAGGCCGAGTAGTGCCAGCGCCGCCACGGCGCCCCCAATGGCAAGCTGGCGGCGGGTCACTGGTTCAGGTCAGCGAGGTCATCGATCAAGAGCCGCAGCGACTCGGCGACTCGCGGACCCAGCGTGAGGAAGTCGCCTTCGGGATACACCAGGACCGCTCCCGCCTCTCCAGCAGGCGTCTGGCCGACCCCGGGGATCTCGAGGAATTGCTCGACTCCGCCCAGGATCGACAGGCCTTCCTCAGGCACGATGATGACGTCGGGCGCCGCGGCGATCAGCCCCTCGGCCGACACCGAAACGGTCCCGACCACACCACTGGCGGCGCCAGCGTCTGTTGCCCCGGCAGCCTCGATGAGGGGCTGGGACACCATGCCCTGGCCGAACAGAAGCAGCACATCGGGACCTCTCACGTACACAAAGGCGACTCTCAGGTCGGCGTCGCCTATGCCTTCGCTTGCTGAGGCGACATCTGCCGTCAGCTGGTCGACCAGGGACTCGGCCTCGCTAGTTCGGCCGAGCAGCGCGCCAAGAGCTTCGATCTTGTCGTAGAGCTCTTCGAAGCTGGTCGGAATCTCCAGTAGCTCGACCGCCACCCCCGTGCCTTCGATTTGATCAAGGGCAGTCTGAGGCGAGCTCTGCGTGTCCCCAAGAACGAGGGTCGGATCAACGGACAGGACTCCTTCGGCGGTCACGAATCTCCCAACTCCGATGATGGGCAGCTGCAGGGCTGCCTCGGGCTCGACGGTTGTGACGTCGACGCCGACGACGTTGTCACCAGCACCGAGTGCATAGACCAATTCGGTGAGGTCGCCCGAGAGGGTGACGATCCGGCTGGCATCGACCTGCGGTCCTGGTTCCTCCGACGATCCGCAGCCAGCTACGAGCAGAACGGCGAGGAGGCTTGCGACCGCCCGTGTCACGGGCAAGCAGACCGTGCGGAGGCCATCACGGAGCAGAAGTCAGCGCGCTTGAGCTTCCATCCGCCGTCCATGAGGAAAGCTGCACCGTCCTGATCCGGATAGGAAGGGTTCCCCGAGAACTGCAGGGTGTAGACGACGGCGGCCTCGTCTCCGCTGATCGTGACTTCGGTCACCACTACGGAGACTCCGCCGACGGCGTCGCCCGTAGCGCTGTAGGTGGCAACGGTGCCCTCGAGACCCGAAGCGTCGTCGAGGTAGCCGGTCTTCTCGTCGTAGGTCTTCGACGAGTCGAACAGAACCAAGAATGCCTCGACGATTGCGTCCACGTCAGGGTCCTCTCCGAGAGGGACTCCTCCCGCGTTGGGAGCCAAGGTGGTGGTAGTGGTGGTTGTTGTTGCCGCGGTTGTCGTTGTTGCGGCGGTGGTTGTGGTCGCGGCGGTTGTCGTAGTCGCCGCGGTGGTTGTGGTCGCGGCGGTCGTGGGTGCCGTTGTGTCACCAACGGATTCGTCGGAACCGCAAGCCGTCGCAACCAGGGCGACGAGGACCAGGAGAAGGGGGATTCGATTACGCATGGGCGTGATACTGCCCGATATGTGATCGCTTCGCACAATCGGACGGGCTTCGCGAAGACATGTCGTTCGGCAGACCAGCAACGGGCTCAGCTCGAGGTGGGTCGAAACGGTGTGGGGTCGTCGACGATTGTGCGCTCTGCGGCAGTGTCGATGAGCCCCAGTGCGGCGTTCACAACGGCCCGCTGGCGGTCCCGATCATGCGCCGCGCCGAGGGGGCGCCCCATCGGATGGTTGGTGATCACAGCTCGTGGAAGCTGCATCTCGTCGACGACGTGGCGGAAGGACCTCACATACACCGCAGTGGTGGCGATCCCGGCTTCCTCGATGGCTCTTCCGACGTGTCCGACCGACACGTGACAGACAGGTCAGACGGGAACCAGCAGCACGACGTCGATCTCGGCATCGACCAGCATCTGGGCCCATTCGGGTCCCGACTCCTTGATGATGCGGCGCTGCGCTGCGGCGCCGACGAACGAGAACGCGTCGGGGTGGAGTTCGCCGATGAATCCCTCCGATTCGAGATCGCGGAGGATGTCTATGGGGAACGTCACGTTGTGATCTAGCGCTGCAGAGGCCACGTCGTAGCCGCCATGGCGAACGCTCACTTCATCAGCGGCTGCTGCCACCGGGATCGTCGTCAACTCGGGCTTCGTCTTGAGGAACTCGGATATGCGGTCTTCAGCTTCGGCCTGCGTCATGCTCTCGATGCCGAATGGGTTGGGGTCGTTGTCGGTGGGGAAGTGACCGCTCGACGTCAGGAGGGCAACCCGGCTCCCCGCGAGAGGCATCGAGGGATGCGTGAACGGCCCTGTGTCGTAGGTCCAGGTCCGCTTGGCGTCGATGGCAGGGGTGTAGGCGCGGGTCTGCCAGTCGACGACGTGGTCGATGACGTCCTCGAGTCGACCGTGGTCGTAGGAGTCGCCGAGCATCGCGAGGAGGTCTTCGAAGAACTCGCCGGCCTCGGCGTCGGACAGGCTCTTGAGGAACTTGAAGTCGAGGTTCGATCGGGACCCGTAGGAGAAGGACCTCCGGAAGTCCTCGAATGTCTCTTGTGGCTCGGTCATCGCTCGGAGGCTAGGCGGGCTGGAGCAGTTGAAGCGTGTTCCCGTCGGGATCGTTGAAGGTGGCGATCCACCCGCCCCATGGCTCCTGTTCCGGCGGACGTGAGAACGCGACACCGCGCTCCAGCAAGCGACTGTGGTCGGCGTGGATGTCCTCCGTGGCGAGGTTCACCATCACCCGCAGCGGGTCACTCGCTCTTCCCTCGACCTGAGAGTGGCACGAGATCGTGAGACGAAAGTCGCCCCACTCGAAGTTGATGAAGCCTTCCCGGTCGCTGCGGGGATTCAGTCCGAGGGTGTCTCGATAGAAGGACGCCATCGCGTCGTGGCGCTCGACGGTGGTCCAGATGATGACGCCGTTGATGGGTCCGACCATGTCTCCACGATACGGGCGAATGGCCGTTTTGATGCCTCTTGCGCTGCGGTAGCGTGGAGGACATGGAAAGACGTTCATACGGAACCGCAGTATCTGTCCCTCTGACCATCGAGGAAACCGAGCCGATCGTGCGCAACGCGCTCGCCAACCAGGGCTTTGGGGTCCTCACCGAGATCGACGTGGCTGCCACGTTGAAGCAGAAACTCGACATCGACCGTGCCGGCTACAAGATCCTTGGTGCCTGCAACCCCAACCTCGCCGCTCAGGCTCTGGACCACGACGAGGACATCGGCCTGCTGCTTCCCTGCAACGTCGTGCTGATCGATAAAGGCGGCTCGACGCTGGTGATGGCTGTCGATCCAGGCGCGATGCTTGCCGCCAGTTCCGCCGAGGGTCTGGAGC
>JABDMN010000179.1 GCA_013001485.1 Acidimicrobiia bacterium | reverse complement strand
ACTACTACTGAGCGCGTTCTCAATTCGCGCTCTGGGTGTCACCAGCGGAGGGGAAGACAAAGGTGCCCACCTACAGTGAACTCGTCGGAGCCCGACTCAGGTCGATCCGCAAACAACGTGGTCTGTCACTTCAGGACGTCCAGCGTCTGTCGAATCAGGAATTCAAAGCCGCAGTGCTTGGTGCCTATGAACGCGGAGAGCGAAGCCTTTCGCTTCCCCGTCTGCGTCGTCTCGGCGACTTCTTTGGCGTACCGATCACGCAGCTCCTGCCTCAGGAAGATGTCCGCGACCAGCCGATCAGCAATCTCCCTTCCGGTGGGCTGACGATCGATCTCAACGCCGTCGAGAACCTCACGGGGACCGATGCCGAGGTAGTCGAGCGTTTCCTCCGGGGCGTCCAGATGCTGCGTCAGGACTTCAACGGCAAGGTGCTCACCATCCGCCGGGATGATCTCCGCACTCTCTCCCTTCTGCTCGAGCAGAGCGAAGAAGACTTCGACCTCCACCTCCGTGAGCTGGGGCTGACCTCCGACGGCTGATCCGGCTCACTTCAGGCCTTCCCTGAGACGCCGATATACTGTGGTTCCCATCTTCGATGGGCTTTTCTCTTTTCGCGACCCACCCTGTGATTCCTTGTGACTTCAACTGTCGCTGAACTCAAGCTTCGCGTTTCCAGCAACGAGCTCATGGCCGAGCTGCTGGGCGAGCGAGACGCCTACCTCCGCATCGTGGAGGAGGCGTTTCCAGACGCGTCCTTGGTGGCACGCGGCAACGAGCTCGACATCACCGGACCTCCCGAGGTTTCCGACGCCGCTCGCAAGACGCTCGAAGAGCTGCTGATCCTCGTTCAGGAGGGCCACCGCCTCGACGCCGAGCAGGTGAGACGGGTGATCTCGCTCGTCAAGCAAGACGTCGACAAGCCCTCCGGTGTCTTCACCGAGGCGATCCACGTCGGCCGCGGCAAGACGGTGCGGCCAAAGACGCTGGGTCAGAAGCACTACGTGGATGCGATTCGCGACCACACCCTGGTTTTCGGCATCGGACCTGCGGGGACCGGCAAGACCTATCTGGCGATGGCGTGCGCCGTCGAGGCGCTGCAGACGGGCTCGGTGCGACGCATCATTCTCACCCGGCCGGCCGTCGAGGCGGGGGAGCGACTCGGGTTCCTCCCCGGCGACCTTGCCGCCAAGGTCGACCCGTATCTGCGGCCGCTCTATGACGCCCTCTACGAGATGCTGGGGCCCGAGGAGACCGGCCGCCTCATCGAACGCGGCACGATCGAGATCGCCCCGCTCGCCTACATGCGTGGCCGGACCCTCAACGACGCCTACGTGATTCTCGATGAGGCGCAGAACACGTCTCCCGAGCAAATGAAGATGTTCCTCACCCGCCTCGGGTTCAACTCGAAGATGGTGATCACCGGCGACGTGACCCAGGTCGATCTTGGTGATGGGAAGCGCTCGGGACTCCAGCAGGTCCGTTCGATCCTGACCAGGGTCCCTGGTGTCGAGTTCCTCGAGTTCACTGGCGACGACGTGGTCCGTCACCGCATCGTGGCCGCCATCGTTGAGGCCTACGGCAAATACGAGGAACGGCGAAAGGCCGAGGCGCGCTCATGACCTCTCCCTGGAGATCCACGGTCCTCACGATCCTCGTCCTCGCGGTGACGGTTGTTGCCGTCGCCCTCTCCCTTGTCGTCGGCAAAGCCGCTGCCGAGCCTGCTCCGGACGTGACCATCGGGCGCCCTGCGCCGGAGACCTTCATCGCGCCTCGGTTCGAGATCTTCGTCGATGAGGAGGCCACTGAGGACAACCGCGACTCGGCCCGGCTCAACACGGCGGTTCAGTTCAAGCGCAACCCGGAGTCGGCCAACCAGGTGACGGTCCGGCTTCTGGGATTCTTCCAAGCGGTCCGCAGCGCTGCGGTCCCGATTCCTCCCGCCGAGTCCGCCGACCCGATCGCATCGACGTCAACGACCGTCGCCGAGTCGGAGGAAGCGGCCCAGGAGACAACGACCACTACCACCACGACTCTGCCGCGCCCCGAAGAGGCGGTTCAGGTGGAGTCGGTCCAGGCCAGCGGGTTCCTGGTGCTGGGCGATGTCGTGGAGGACTTCGTCTCGATCTATAACCGGGACCTCGACCGGGCGCTGGTCGAAGAGCCGGTGGTGTTCGGCACCATCGAGGACGAGACGCTCGACCTCGCCAATCAGCTGCTCGCCGACGGCATCAAGGAAGTGGATCTCGCCGAGGTCCGCCAGACCCTGGTTGCCGACCCTCCATTCATCTTCGTCGCCGGCCTTCCCGAGGAGGAACGCGACGTCGTCCAGTCCGCCATCTCCCGTCTCGTCGCTGCCGAGCTGCGGTCGAACCTCGAGCGTGATGACACCGCCACAGATGCGTTGCAGGAATCCAACGCATCTGCGGTCACCGATGTCACCATCGTCTTCCGAGAGAACGACACCATCGTGAGCCGTGGCGAACTCGTGAGCACGGTGCAGGAAGAGGCCATCGTCTTCTATGACCTGCTCGTCCCAGAGGAAGGTCCTCGCTATCTCGCCACCACCGTGTTGGGTGCCCTGGCCGTGCTACTTGCAGCGTTCTTCTTGTGGCGTGTTGCACCATCGCAGTGGAGCGAGCCGCGCCACTTCGCTCTTCTCGGAGTGCTGTTGGTGTTGGCAGCGCTCTCTGCCCGAATCCCCGAGATCGTGTCGGCCGAGACCTCCCAGGCCGGATACGTCCTTCCGGCCATGGTGCTCGGCTACCTCGCCGCCATCCTCTTCGACCCGAGAACGGCGACTCTCATGGCCATACCTGTCGCGTTCTTCACCGGCATCGCCACGGGTGACCCCGGCCTGACCGTGTTCGCCGCCGGGGCGACGGTGACACCGATCGCTTTCGTGTCGTCGGTGTCGAGCCGTCGGGAGTTGCGTGTGGCAGTGGCGCTGTCAGCCGTGACCCTGGCTCCGCTCGGAGCCGCTTCCGAATGGATGTTCGGGACCGTGGAGACGATGGGCCGCGACGTGCTCGCCGCGGCGGGCTTCGCATTCCTCGGTGGAGTCGTTGGCGGCCTTGTCGCACAGGGCCTCTTGTCGTTCCTCGAGAACATCTTCCGGGTGACGACCACATTGACGCTGCTCGACCTCACAGACCGCAACCATCCGGCGCTGCGCCTCATCGAGGAGGAGGCGCCGGGGACGTTTAATCACTGCATCCTGGTGGGAACGATGGCCGGCAAGGCAGCTCGCGCCATCGGAGCCGATCCGTTACTTGCCCAGGCAGCCGCCTACTACCACGACCTCGGCAAGACCGAGAAGCCTGGCTACTTCATCGAGAACCAGTTCGGCGTCTCGAACCCGCACGATGAGCTTCCACCGGAGGAATCGGCCGAGATTGTGCGAGGCCACGTCCTCGATGGGCTCCGCCTGGCTCGCCAATTCCGGCTTCCCAAGGAAGTCTCAGACGGCATCCGGATGCACCACGGCACCGGCTTGATGCGATTCTTCTATCACAAGGCACTCGAGGATGACCCGGCTGTTGATCCAGAGCTCTTCCGTCACCGTGGCACCAAGCCAAACCGCAAGGAGATGGCGATCGTGATGCTGTGCGACGCCGTCGAGGGGGCAGCCAGGGCCCTGGCCCAGCGCGAGGACCCCAGTCCTGACAGCCTCCGCAAGCTGGTGGAGTCGATTGTCGGCGAGAAGGTCGACGACGGTCAGCTCGATGAGTCGGCGCTCACGTTTGGCGACCTGACCCGGGTCAAGGATGCGCTCGTCGAGGCTCTCGTCGGCTACTACCACGCCAGGATCCACTACCCCGGATTCCCCCAGGCCGCCACGACGTGAGTCTCACCCTTTCTGATTCACAAGACCGGACCGTCGACAGCGAGATCATCTCCACCGTCGCAGGCGTCGTGGTCGACGAGGAAGGGCTCCCTCCCGACACCGAGCTGTCAGTCGCGCTCATCGACACTTCGGCCATGGCGCAACTCAACGAGGCTCACATGGGCAAAGACGGCGCCACCGACGTCCTCGCCTTTCCCCTCGAGGCTGCCAAGCCGGGAAGGCCCCCGACGTCGACGCCAGGAGGCCCGCCGATCGCCATTGGAGATGTGTTCATCTGCCCGGACGTCGTCGCTGCCAACGCCGCAGCTGCCGGGGTACCCTTCGACGACGAGGTCGCCCTGATGGTGGTGCATGGGATCCTTCACCTGCTCGGGTACGACCACGTCGATGACGAGGATGCCGCGCTCATGGAAGGACGCGAAACCGATTTGCTGGCCTTGACGGGACGCACCAGGCCGTGACCTACGCCGCGCTTTCTGTCGCGATCCTGTTCACCATCCTCGCTGCCGCCGTTCGGGCAGCCGGGGCCTCGCTCGTTAGAACCCCTCGTGCCGAGGCGTTGCACGCCGCCGCCGAGGGCAACGAGAGGGCAGCGACTGTCGCCGCACTCCTTGACGACCGCCCCCGATTGCAGCCGGCGCTCGGCATGGTGCATTCGTTGCTTCTCGTCCTCGCAGTCCTTCTTGGAACCTGGGCGTTCAGTGCCATCTACTCCGGATGGCAGCTCCTCGGCGCTTGCATCGGCTTGGCCGCATTCGCCGTCTT
The DNA here is from genome assembly GCA_013001485.1 of Acidimicrobiia bacterium. GTDB lineage: Bacteria > Actinomycetota > Acidimicrobiia > Spongiisociales > UBA5794 > JABDIW01. The sequence continues at coordinate 3,470 of JABDMN010000179.1, read as the reverse complement.
CATCGGCGACATCGTTCCCCGCGAAGCCGGCCGCCGTCGCCCTGCCACCCTCGCCTACCGGTTCTCGGGATTGCTCCGTGCCGGGGTGACCCTCGGTGATGCCGCCGCCGACCTCGTTCAGGACGAGGACGAAGATGAGGCCGCTATCGAGAACCCTGACGATCCTGACGGCGACCACGCCGAGGAGGTCGAGCTGATCTCATCCGTCCTCGAATTCACCGACACGATCGTTCGTGAGGTGATGGTCCCCAGACCGGACATGATCACCGTTCCCGGCGATGCCGACGCGGAGAAAGCCCGAACCGTCGTGGTCGACGAGGGGCGGTCACGCATTCCGGTCACCGGGGAGGGCACCGACGACATTCTCGGCATCCTGTATGCCAGGGAGTTGCTGGACCACAGCGCCGGGGCCTCTCGCACGTGTGCCCAGTTGATGCGTCAGGCGTACTTCGTTCCGGAAACGAAACGGGTGTCGGACCTGCTTCGCGAGATGCAGGCCAACCGCGTGCACATGGCGATCGTCATCGATGAGTTCGGCGGTACTGCTGGCCTCGTCACCATCGAGGACCTCATCGAGGAGCTCGTCGGCGAAATCGCCGACGAATACGACGTCGAAGAACCCATGATCACGCCTCTGGCGGACGACGCATATCTCATCGACGCTCGCCTCGCTATCGATGACCTCGAGGATCTGCTGGGCGTGGACCTGCCCGACGCCGAGTGGGATACGGTCGGCGGCCTCGTTCTCGGCCTGGCCGGAAGAATCCCCCGCGAGGGCGAGTCCTTCGAATACGACGGTCGGATGTTCACCGCCGAGAGAGTCCAGGGACGCCGCATCTCGCGGGTCCGGGTCTCGAGCTGACGATGCTGTCGGGTTTCGTGCCCGTCGTGGGACGCCCCAACGTTGGGAAGTCGACACTCGTCAACGCGCTCGTCGGTTCCAAGGTGTCGATCACTTCGAAGCGCCCACAGACCACCCGCAACACGATCCGCGGAGTGCTCACTCGTGACGAGTTCCAGATCGTCTTTGTCGACACGCCCGGGCTCCACAAGCCTCGCACCGCGCTGGGCGGACGGTTGAACGAACTTGTTCGTGGTTCGCTGGCAGACGCCGACGTCGTGCTGTTCGTGATCGACGCCTCGGCACCCGTTGGACCCGGCGATCGGCGAATCGCCGCATCCTTGATCGAGGCCGACACTCCCGTAGTGGTGGCGATCAACAAGACCGACGCAGCCTCTCCAGCCGAGATCGCCTCGCAGCTGACGGTGGCCGCCGAGTGGGACCTCGCCGCCTACGTGCCCGTGTCGGCACTCGATGGCGACGTACCTGGGATCGTCGACGAACTGGTGAGCCGGCTGCCCGAGGGTCCGGCGTACTTCCCACCTGATGCAGTCACTGATCAGCCGGATCAGTTTCTGGCAGGGGAGATCATCCGGGAGAAGTTCCTCGATCGTCTGCGAGACGAGTTGCCGCACTCGTTGGCCGTCGTCGTCGGGGACATGGAGCAGCGCAAGAACGGGATGCTCTACATCCCGGCGACTCTCTACGTGGAGCGAACGTCCCAGAAGGGAATCGTCATCGGGAAAGGAGCGGAGCTCCTCCGACAGGCGGGAGGGGATGCCCGGGAGGAGCTCCGTGTGCTGTTTGGCACCGAGATCTATGTGGACTTGACCGTCAAGGTCGAGAAGGACTGGCAGCGGCGCAACGCCACGTTGGACCGTTTCGGCTTCTAGCCGCCTGGGAGGCGGGGAGCCGACCGCCACTTGGACGATCGACCCCCCTCCGGCGCACGTTGCCCCCACGTTCCCCCTGCGAAGCGTGGCAAATGCGACGTGCCCTACCTCTCGCCCGTGCACCGGCTCCCAAGGCTGGCTTCCTGGCTTCCCCCTGCATTAGTGAGACACCCGGGCGGTGGATTTCTTACATGTCTCCTGGTCGAGATTTCGCGAACCCGGCTACAGTTCGAAAGGGCTGAGTAAGTGAGGTAGGGCTCAATGGCGCCACCGCTTCCATCTTCGGATGCGGATCTCGTCCGGCTCGCACACGGGGGTCGTGACGATGCATTCGCCGCTCTATACGAGCGGTACTTCCCCCGCGTCTACGACTTCCTCGCCCGTCTCCTTGGCAACCGGCAGGAAGCGGCCGACGTTGCCCAGGACACGTTCATCGGGGCTCTCGAGCAGCTTGGTGATCTTCGCGAACCCGAACGATTCAAGAGCTGGCTGTTCACGATCGCCCACCGCCGCGGCTTGAACAAGATCCGGGGACGCAGGCTCATCGCCGTGGGCTCGACAGTCGATGACGCCGGCCCCCTGGCCCGCATCGTCGACGAAGCCCGGTTCGGAGACCCGGCTGAGGCCGCTTCGGCGGCCGAAACCGCCAACACGGTGTGGGAGGCAGCTCGCGGTCTCGATGAGCGCACCTACGTCGTGCTCGACCTCCATGTCCGACACGGGCTCGAGTCGGCGGAGATCGCCGACGTCCTCGGCGTGACGAAGGGCAATGCCTACACGATGGTGAGCCGGATGAAGCGGTCGGTGGCCGACTCGATCGGCACGTACCTCCTGGCCCGCAAGGGAACCGCTGACTGCCCGGACCTGGCGGCCATCGTTGCCGGCTCGGCGCTTCCGCCGATGACGCCATCACTGCGACGCACCGTCGAGCGGCACGCTCGGGAGTGCGAGGTGTGCCAGGACACCCGCGACAAGCTCATCGCACCCCTCGAGGTTTACGGCTCCCTGGTCCTCATTCCGCCCCCCGACGGGACCCAGGCCGCAATCTGGGCAACGATTGCCGCCGCCGGAGGTGCTGCAGCCGCGGCCCGTCAGGACAAGGCGGGTGGGGCTGCGGTGATCGGGGCCGGAGCCGCTGCTGGTGCGGGATCCGCCGGAAGCGCTGCAGCCGGGGGCGGTGGACTCGGCGGAGCCGGTGCACGCATCGCTGCTGCGGCGGCTGCTCTCGTCGTTGTTGGCGGAATCGCGTGGGGAGGCTTTGCACTGGCGGGCGGATCCGAAGACCCCCCGGTCGAGGTGCTCTCGGGGCAGCTCAGCAGCGGCGGACAGGGACCGGGAGGCGGGTCTGACGGTGCAGGATCTGATCCAGCTGCCGGCGATCCAACCACGACACTGCCGTCGGATTCATCGACATCTACGACGCTGCCGCCCGAATCGGCGACCTCTACGACGGTGCCGTCTGCCTCGACGACGACGCCGCCGCCGTCCGATTCGACGACCACCACGACAGTGCCTTCGACAACCTCTACGACGGTGCCGTCGACGACGACCACCACGGTGCCGTCGACGACAACCACCGTGCCGCAAAACGCACCGCCGACGGCCGTAGGTCCCGGCACGATCTCGATCGGTGAAGACCAGACGGTCGCCTTCGATCCGATGGCCGATGCCCGCGACCCGGACGGAGACATGGTCACGCTGGCCAGGTTCGATGCCACCTCGGCCCAGGGTGGTTC
>JABDMN010000182.1 GCA_013001485.1 Acidimicrobiia bacterium | reverse complement strand
GCACCATGCCGATGAAACTGGCGAAACGGTCTTCCTCGGAGTAGCGCCCTTCATCGGGAAGCCACTTCTCGGTCGTCCCGGTCTTTCCCGCGACGGTGTATCCGGGGATCGCGGCGCGTGTTCCGGTGCCCCGCTCGACGACACCACTCAGCAGCTCGCGCAGAACCCGGGCAGTGTCCTCGGAGACAACGGGACGAACGACCGGCTCGAACTGGAGAGACCCGGAGGCGTCGATCACCTCTGTGACAAGGTGCGGTTGCACCCAGACTCCGTCATTGGCGATCGCGCCGAAGACGGCGGCCATCTGGAGAACGGTTGCATCGACGCGATACCCGATGGCCGTCGAGGGGCCACAAGTCGACGAGCACCAGTCCTCAACCGGTTCGAGCCATCCGCTCGATTCGCCAGTGAAGTCGGAACTGGCACCGGAGCCGAGCCCAAATGCCTTCAGGTAGTCGTAGTACAGCTCGTTGCCGAGTCGCGACTGGATCAGAATCGTGCCGACGTTGGAGGACTCGGCGACGATGTCGGCGACGCTCATCTCGAGGGGGTGTTTGGAGACGTCGCGATAGATCTTGGGTTCCTTGTCCTCACCGCGGTCCACCGACAGCTCCATCGGGACCTCGAGGAGCTCGGTGTCCCTGAGCACTCCCTCATTCAGCGCTGCAGCGAGCGTGACCACCTTCAGGGTGGACCCGGGCTCGTAGCGATCGGTCACGGCGCGATTGCGAAACGCCTCGGGAGAGACGTTTGAACGGTCGTTGGGGTCGAATGTCGGTGCGTTGGCCATGGCGAGAATGCCCCCGGTCCCCACATCGAGCACCACGACCGCGCCTCCCTTGGCGTCGGTCGACTCCATCGCCTCGTTCAAGGCCTTCTCGGCAGCGAATTGGATGACGGGATCGATTGTGGTTACGACATCTGCTCCCGGCTGTGCCGGTATGTGGCGGTACTCGGCCTGAGGGATCCGCCGGCCCTGGGGATCTCGCTCCTCGACCAGCTCGCCAGGGGTTCCCGCCAGCACCTCGTCGAACGTCAGCTCCAGACCTTCGAGCCCGGAGTTGTCGTCGGTCTTGACGAACCCGATGACCTGGGCAGCCAGCCCACCGGCGGGATAGAACCGCCGCGTCTCACCAATGAAGTAGACACCGGGGACCGCACGCTCCTCGACAACGTCGCGAATGGCGCGCGCGTCACGATTCTCCATGCCACGTTTCAGGATCACGTAGCCCGAGTCACGGCTCAGGCGCGCCTCGAGGTCGCCGAGCTCCATTCCCAGCACGGCACCGAGGTCCTGTGCGGCCTGGGCCGGATCGGCAATGTGGAGAGGGTTCGCATACACGGTCGTTGTTCCCACCGACACAGCCAGTTCCACGCCGTGGCGGTCGAAGATGGTTCCCCGGTCTGCAGCGAGCTGTTCGACCCGGGCCCGCTGCTGAACGCCAAGCCCGGCGTAGTCGTGCTCCCCTGAGGCGAGAGCCTGGATCGAAAACAGGCGGACACCGATGGGGATCCAACCCAGGACGAGGACTACGCCAATGAGGACGAGCCGCGCGTTCAGGGCGCGCCCAGCACGCCCCACGGTCAGGTTCTCCGGCGGTTGGGGTCCTCAGTGGTCCCACCGCCAGCGCGCGACGGAGCAGCACTACTGAGCACGGGGAACAGGAAGTGGAGCACGGATCTCATGGCGTGGCCCAATTCATGGCTGCGCACTCAGCAGCGATTTCAGCTCGCCCCAGCGCTCGTCGGGATCGGCCCCCTCAAACTCGCCGACACCCGCGACCGCCAGAATCGATCGGTCTTCTGGATACACCATTCCCATCGCAGAGGCTGCCGACTCGATTCGGTCGGGTGCCTGCAGGCGAGCGATCTCCAACCGGAGCTCCCAGTGACGGGACTCCTCGGCTTCGATCTGGGCATTGAGCTCATCGAGGCGAAAAGCGGCGGTGTCGAGCGATGTGCGGATGAGGATCACCGCAAAGAAGGCGGCAACAACCGCAGCGGTGAACACGATGAACGGGTGGAGAGATCGGCGGGTCGGAGCTGCCGACGGATTCGCTCGACCCGAGCGACGACGGACAGGAAAGGGTGCGGCGGCCGGTGACGTGGTCACGCGGCCTCCGGAGGGAGCTTCTCGATGACACGCAGCCTGGCGCTGCGCGATCGGGGGTTTCGCGTGACCTCGGCGTCTGTGGGACGCAAGGGTTTGCGGGCGAGTGACCGCCATTCGGCCACCCGCCCGCAGGTGCACACGGGTAGGTCGGGAGGACACGTGCACCCGGCAATACCGGAGGCGAAGTGTCGCTTCACGATGCGATCCTCGAGCGAGTGGTAGCTGATCACAGCCACCCTTCCCCCGGGTCGCACCAACCGGGTCGCTGCCTCGAGTCCGATGCGGAGCGCATCGAGCTCGCCGTTGACGGCGATCCGGATGGACTGAAATGCTTTGCGGGCTGGGTGTCGCTTGCGGCGGGCAGGGGCGGGAACCGCAGACGCCACGACGTCGGCGAGGTGACGCGTGTCTTCGATGGGGCGAGCCGAGACGATCCCGGCAGCAATTCGTCGAGCGAACCGCTCTTCGCCGTACGAACGGAGAATGTCGACGAGCTGCTGCTCGGACCACGTGTTGACGACGTCGTCTGCCGTGTGAGGAGCGTCCGGGCCCATGCGCATGTCGAGCGGGCCTGTCTGGTGATAGGAGAAGCCACGCTCCGGCTCATCGAGGTGACGCGATGAGACACCAAGGTCGAAAAGGACGCCACGTAGACCGCCGCTGCGGCCATCACCATCGTCGTCATCTGCCGCTCCGCCGAGGAGGGACTCCAGGTCGGCGAAGTTCCCGCGGACGAACCGAAGGCGAGGATCCTCGATCCCCTCGGCCCGGGAGGCCGCTTCCGGGTCGCGATCGATCGCCAGGATGCGACGATCGCGCGCCGCGGCCAGGAGAGCTCTCGAGTGTCCCCCGCCACCGAAGGTGGCGTCGACGATCAACCCGGAGACCGTCGAGAACGCCTCGACGACCTCGTGAGTCATGACTGCGATGTGGTACGGATCGGTCTGATTCATGGTCAGCCCCCCGGAGCGCTGGCGCCAAAACGGAAGCGGGCGGAGTAAGGGGCCTTCCATTTGGCATCCGGGGGGCTGACGATGAGCCAGACCGTGTTGTCGTGTCGTTCCATGATTCGTCGGAGCGATCAGATGCCGTCGTCATCGGACAGCACCTCCTCGATCCCTGCGTAGTACTCGTCGGCTTCGGCGGCGACGGTCGCCCAGGTAGCTGCCGACCACAGCTCGATGCGTTCGGCAACCCCCACGACTGTCACGTCCTTGTCGAGTCCTGCGTACTCGCGCAGGGTTTCGGAGACCTGGACCCGACCCGCCTTGTCCAGCGTCAGGTCCGACGCTGCGGCAAAGAAGGATCGGGCGTAGTTGCGTGCCCGACGATCGGTCCGTGGGAGCCCACGCACTCGCTGCACCTCGGACTCCCACTGTTCCATGGGGAATACGTAGAGGCAGTGCTCTTGACCCTTGGTGATCACGCAGCCGTCGGCAAGGCGATCCCGGAACTTGCGCGGCATCACCACTCGACCCTTCTCGTCGACTGTGTGTTGGTACTCGCCCAAGAACACGTTTCCGCTCCGTCACTCGGCCATCTATCTCCACGACGCCCCACTTTGCCCCACTGGAACCCACTTGTCAATTCATTCACCCCACCTCACGCCCACACGGCCCCCGAGACGTATCGCCCTCCCCCACCCCCCGTTCCCGCCGGGGTGGCGCCAACCCCTAGCCTCAGGCGACCATGAGCAACAAGATCGTGATCATCGGGCTCGGACAGCTCGGCGCAGTGTTCGCCCACGGGTTCCTCCGATCCGGACGAACCGTCGTTCCTGTCACGCGAGGCGTGGCCCAACAGGAAGTGGCAGCGGACGTGCCCCGGCCCGAGCTCGTCCTCGTCGCGGTCGGCGAGGCCGACATCGATGCGGTACTTGCCGACGTCCCCGATGTCTGGCGTGATCGAGTCTGTCTTCTCCAGAATGAACTGCTGCCGTACCAATGGGAGTCTCACGCCATCGCCGACCCCACGGTCGTGGCTGTCTGGTTCGAGAAGAAACGCAACACCGGGATCACCGAGATCATCCCCAGCCCTGTTGCCGGACCCCGAGCCGGCCTCGTGGCCGAGGCACTTGGCGGTCTGGGGCTCCGAACCCAGTCCATCGACGACATCACCGATGACCTGATCCTCAAGAACCTCTACATACTCGTAGCCAACATCGCCGGGCTCGAGGTGGGCGGCACGGTCGGTGAGCTGTGGTCCAACCACCGTGCCCTCGTCGACACCGTCGCCGGGGAGATCCTGCAGATCCAGAGCGCCCTGGCCGAGCGGCCCACCGATGACGCAGACATGATCGAAGCGCTGGGAGAGGTGTTCCTCGCCGACCCTGGCCACGGGACGAAGGGCCGCTCAGCTCCGCATCGTCTGAGGAGAGCCATCGACCACGCTGACCGCCTTGGGCTCCGAGTTCCAGACCTGCGCCGCATTGCCGCCGCACACATTCCGTGACGTCGGGCCGGGTCTGCCGATAGGCTGCTGCCAACGCAATCAAGCCGGAGGTTCTCAGTGAAGGTCGTCGTCGCCACGGATGGAACGCTCGATCCCGAACAGGTCGCCGGGTACGTAGTGCCCTTGGCCGCCTCCGACACCGTCCACGTCCTCACGGTCGTTGAGGTCCCCCGTCGGCTGCTTGCCGATCTGAGGGCCGTCTACGGCGAGCAGCCCGCAGTGCGCGTTGACCGTGACGCCGAGTACGTCTCGCCGTCGGGAAGCGGGGTACCGCCCCAGGACTGGCCAGGCGATGACGCCATGATCGATCGGTACCTCTCCGACAAGCTCACCGAGCGAACCGCGCCGATGGTCGACGCGATCACAGCAGCTGGCGGCAATGCTGCCGCCGAGGTCGTCGAGTCGGAGAACTCTGCAAACAGCATCCTCGAACAAGCCAAGGAACTCGGCGCCGACTTGATCTGCATCGGCGCTCACGGGCAAGGGGTGTTCGAAGGGCTGCTCGGTTCAGTCGGCACCAAGGTCGTGCGACGGGCCCACGTTCCCGTGCTTCTCATCCACTGAGCGCCGACTCAGCTGCCCGCAGGCCACAACCAGGCGGCGCCACGCACCCCCGTGGAGTCCCCGTGCTGCGCCCGCACGACCGACGTCTCGACGTGGTCTGAGAACACGTGGCGATCGAGCACGTCGGGAACCGCGTCATAGAGAACGTCGATGTTCGACAGACCTCCGCCAAGGACAATGACCTCAGGGTCGAAGATGTTTACGACGCCGGCAAGCGCCCTGCCGAGCTGATCGACATAGCGAGACAACGCGATCTGAGCGCCGGTGTCTCCCTCCGCTGCCCGAGCAGCGACGGCAGCGCCGTCAGGAACAGATTTCGAGGTGACATCGGCATAGGTCTCAGCCAACCCCTCGCCGCACATCCAACGCTCGATGCATCCGGTGAGACCGCACCAGCATGGTCGGCGACCCATTTCATCTGCAGTTGGGAACGGCAGCGAGTTGTGACCCCATTCGCCGGCGATCCGGTTGTGGCCGGCGACGAGGGCGCCGTCGACGACGAGACCTCCGCCGACCCCGGTTCCCAGGATGACGCCAAACACCGATGCCGCCTCGGCGCCGGCGCCGTCACTGGCTTCCGACAACGCCATGCAGTCGGCGTCGTTGGCGGCCCTGACCGGCCGATCCAACGCGGCAGCGACGTCGTCAACGAACGGCTTGCCATTGAGCACCACCGAATTGGCGTTGCGCATCAGACCCGTCGTGGGTGAGACCGAACCCGGCGTCCCCATTCCGACCGATGCCGAGCCGTCGGGGTCGAGATGAGCGACGAGGCCGACGACCGAGCGCACCGTGCCTTCGTAGTCGCCCTGAGGCGTCGACACCCGATGTCTATCGAGCTCCTGAGAACCATCGAGGAGAATCCCCTCGATCTTGGTTCCGCCGACGTCGATGCCAATCCGCACGATTCCGGAGATTAGGACTAGATTTCGCGAAAAGGCCTCAATACGAACCGGCTGTTTTCCGATTCAAGTTGGAAGCACTTCCCCCGAGGAGCCACTCATCATGATGCGTCGCATGGTCGCCGCCTTGTTCACGCTCGCCCTCCTTGTTGCGGCAGCACCCGCAGCGGGTCTTCTGCCTGTCGGCACCTCCCCACAGGTCGCCGATGCGCCCCGGGCTGTGTTCGCTGCTCAACTCCTCCCCAGCCAGGCGGACTACGCAGCCGACGCTGTGTCCCTTTCCACCGGCGACATCTGGTCTCAGGGCGAGTTCGACATCACCGTCCACGACTTTCTCACGGCGCCATCTCCCGTTCTGAACGGGATAACCGAGGTACGAGCGGCAGTGAGCATCCGCAACACGAGCGCCGACGCTCTGCCCTTCGTCGAGGACGCGTTCTTCTCGGACTCTCCGTACGTCAAGATGCGACTGGTTGATGCAGCCGGCGCCGCTACCCGCATCGACAGCACCCGACCCAATCGCGGCTCGGCTCCGCTGGCCCGCCTACACACCATCGAGCCGGGGATGACGGCCAGGTGGGTTGTCGGCTTCCGTGTCCCGACCGGAAACATCTCGAGCTTGACTCTCGAGGCGATCGAGGGACGATCGGTACGTGCAGGTTGGGCGTTGTCACCCACAGCGACAGAGGTGACCTGGATGGGGCCAGACCTGGAGACCGTCTCGCTCGGAGACGACATCGCCTGGTCCGATGCACTCACGGCGACTCCCAAGGACGTCGGAGCCTTTGTCTGCGGCGATCCGACAATCGAGGTAGTGAGCCAGCTGGTTGCAGTCACGTTCGTCGTCGACAACGCCTCTAGTGCCTACGCCGAATGGCCAGGAGCCAAACTCCCCGACGAGCCCGCCATCGCTTCATGGGCTGACGGCAGCTCTGCCGGCTCCGCACTAGAGACCTTCGTCGGCGAGACCGACGAACTGTGGCGTCATTCCGGTGAGTGGGGCTTCGTCCCACCGCTCGCCGAGCTCGAGCGAGCCTTTGTGTTCGCTGTGCCGCGAGACGCCCGTCTCGGTGACTACGACACGCTCCCCTCAGGCGTCGCCCTTACGACAGCAACCGGGGCGCAACTGTGGCTCGACCTCTCCGGTGCCGAAGCCACCATCGGGCTCGACCCGATCCTGTGCGATCTCGGTGCGTTCGGTGGAGCGGTTCCGTTCGCCTTCCAGCCGAACGGCAAGTACGAGGTTGGCGGCGAGGGTCCGTTCCCGGACGATGGGGCTGCCGACACCGAGGCCAAAGGTCTGGTGGCTTCGGCCATCGCCGCTGCATCACAGTTCGCTGACGGGACGATCGACGACCTCGAGGACTTCGATTTCGACAGCTTCTCCGAGGCCTACCCATCGCTCGGGCTTGTGGAGCTCGACGCTCTCGACCTGCCCGACGCCGGTGAGGGTCAGATCTTCTGGGCGTATGCGCAACAGACCGATGCGGAGTCCGGTGACGTCACAGCCGAGGCGCTCATCGCCCTGACCGAAAGCGAGTCAGGAGCCTGGGTGTGCAGCTCCACTGATCTCACCAGCGGTGTGACCACAGCTACCGACGTGTCGCCCGCCGCGGCATTGGGCGCCTGCGCACCGACCGTTTTCGCAGGCAGTGGCGGGGACGACGGAACCACGACGACCACGACCACTACGACGACCGTTCCCTAAACGGCGTCAGGAGGCGAGTTCGAGGTAGCGCTCCCAGCGGGGGTCGGGTGCCGTGCCAAGCGCAACCAGAATCCAGCTGTGTCGGCGCGGGGCTCGTGGCTCACGACGTAATCGCATCCCTGCCTGTTGGGGAGTGCGGCCGCCCTTGCGGGTATTGCAGCGTCGGCACGCCGCAACGACGTTCTCCCAAAGGTGCTCGCCGCCCTGCGACTTTGGAACCACATGATCGATGTTCTCGGCGGCGTGCTCGCAGTACTGGCAACGACCCTCGTCGCGCAAGAACACCGCTTTGCGATTGAGCGGCACGCGACGGGCGTACGGGACCTTCACATAGGTGCGAAGCCGGATGATCGATGGCACAGCCATCGTCTGGCGCTCCGAGTGCATTGCAGACCCGGTTTCCTCCACGACATCGGCCTTCTCGCGAAGAACGAGCACGACGGCGCGTCTGAACGACACCACCGAAAGCGGCTCGTACGAGGCATTGAGCACCAGGGCGCGTGCCATGCCGGTCAGCGTAGTCGGCGTGCGGCGCGAGACCGGTGGCCGGCAGTCCCTGCCCAGCGGCCGTCAGCACTAGTCACCGTCAACTACCGACGGTGGTCATTGTTGACCCTCGGTGTCTGTGGCATCATGCCCACACGTGCGAATCATCGGATACGTCCGCGAGGGCCCAGGCCCCCAGAGCGGTGAGGCTGCGTTCGCCCAAGCCGAGAGGATTCGGCGCTGGGCAAGCGACGCTGGCCACCGCCTCGTTGCCGTGTGTCAGGACATCAAGACTCCCGGGCACGAACTGGGTCGTGAGGGGTATCGCGCCTTGATCGGAATCATCGGCGCGGGGCAGGTCGACGGGGTTGTCGTCTCGAGCATCGACGCCCTCTCTGCTGACACCATCGTCCAGGAGGTCACGATCTGGGACCTCCGCAACCGTGGGATGACCGTGATGTCCGCTAGCCAGGACGACCACGAGGTCCTTTCACTCCCGGTGTCCGAACGCGCCCGCCTTCTGATTCAGGACGTCCTCGCCCGTGTCGTCGACTATCAGGAGATGGTGTCCAGCATCCAACCGGCCCCGCCAACGGTCGATGCGGCGGACGAAGAGATCATCATCGAGTTGGTCGAGCAGGACACCGCGACCGGCAACTGAGACTCAGGCCAGGGCGTTCCAAGCGGCCAGGCCGAGCGCCCGTGACCGAGCCCCTGCCACAACCGCAGCCCCAGCCTGCATTCCACTGGCGACAGCCAGGACCACGACCACTACCGCCGTACCGTCGACTTCGAGGTCCTCGACGCCAACCAGACGAGGCGGGGCAGCGCCAGCGGCCGCGAGATCTGCGACAGCGGTGACGACGGCCACGGCGAGGCCATCGTCGCCATCACCCGCCGGCCGGCTCGCGGTGCGGCCGTCGACGGCTGTGGCTGTCACAAGACGTCCCGACGAGTGCTCGGAGACCGACACGGCCTCAAGAGCAGCATCTGCCACCGACTCCAGCGAGACAGGAACTGACCCGGCAACCATGCCTCGCGATGGAAGTGACACGACCGAAGCTGGAGCCCCTGGTGGCGGCGGCGGAGCCTCTGGCTCGACGTGACGAGGGCCCACACGTGACCTCAGCCCATGAGAAGCGAGAACCTCCTGAACCATGCTGCCGACTGTGTCGGCATTGGCACCTGTGTCGAGGCGGACCTTCACGCCACCTGGTCGAGCGGCATCGTCGACCTGAGCATCGATCACGCCATCGATGGCAAGGAGCTCCTCGCGTAGTGACATCACGTCAGAGTCCGCCCCATGCGTCGTTGCCGCTTCCTCCACCGCAAGTACGCAACGACGTCCTCGATAGACGGGCTGACGTCGGTAGAGCCATACGCCGTCGCCACCCTCCACCTGAGGTAGTCACGATCTGGAAGCGGAAGAAACGGAAAACGCGCCCACCATCGTCGGGGGGCAGATGCCGCTGCAGCGCGGAAGCCTTCGGGCCACAGAGCCGGGGTCCACACCAGTCGCCACATGTCACGCAGCGTAGCCGTCACATGCTGCGCCCCTACGGACCACTCGAGGTGGTGTCTGTCACCGAGGCGTTACCTCGTGGCGCTGATAGGCTCGCCGCCGTGACTGTCTCAGCCGAAGAACTCAGTTGGTTTGGCGACCGCTACGAAGCAGTAGTCGCCAATATGGAAAACGTCATCCAGGGCAAGCGCGACGTCGTCGAGCTTGTCGTGACCTGCATGCTGTCCGGTGGTCATGCGTTGATCGAGGATGTCCCCGGCGTCGGCAAGACGGTGCTCGCCAAGTCGCTGGCACGCTCGATTGATTGCAGCTTCCATCGCATCCAGTTCACCCCCGATCTGCTCCCATCAGACGTCACCGGCGTGTCGGTGTGGGATCGGGAGCGGTCCGAGTTCGTCTTCAAGCCTGGTCCGGTCTTCGCCAACGTCGTTCTCGGAGACGAGATCAATCGCGCCAGCCCTAAGACACAGGCGTCGATGCTGGAGGCGATGGAAGAGCTCCAGGTGACCGTCGACGGCACCACGAGGGCATTGGTGCAACCGTTCATCGTGATCGCCACCCAGAACCCGATCGAACACGAAGGGACGTACCCGCTCCCGGAGGCCCAGCTCGATCGCTTCCTGATGAGGCTCGAGGTCGGATACCCAGCCCGCGCCAAGGAACTCGAGATGCTGCACACCCACGGAATCACCTCGACATACGACACGCTCGAACCCGTCATCCACGCCGACGACGTGGTCCGGATGGTCGACATTGCGCGACGCATCCACGTCGCTGATGTGTTGCGCGAGTACATCGTCGACGTGGTCGAGGCCACCCGGTCCGATCCCGAGTTGCTGCTGGGCGCATCTCCACGCGCATCCCTGTTCATCCAGCGCGCCGCTCGAACCAGGGCAGCAGTTGCCGGTAGAGACTTCGTGGCTCCCGACGACGTCAAGGCCGTGATCCACCCCGTCTTGAACCATCGCCTCATCCTTCGTCCCGAAGCCCAGATGCGGGGAGTCGGCATCGACCAGGTGATCGACGGCATCGCCCAAGGCGTTCCCGTACCGGGGAGCCGGGTGGAGACCTGATGCCGACGCTGCGCGGCTGGATCGCCACGGGCGTCGCCGCCGGCCTCCTCGTCTTGTGGATCTCCCTCGGTGAAGAGCTCCTTGGAGCCGCCGCGATTCTCCTAGGCCTCGTCGTGGTGGCCAACGTGATTTACACCAAGCGGACCTTGCCATCGATTCGCATCGGTCGACGGATCACTCCACATCAACTCCACGCTGGACAGCGTGCCGTCGTTCATCTCTCGCTGGCCACCGACCGCCGGGTGCGTCACATTCATGTAGAGGACTCAGTGGACGAGCTCGGTTCGGCACAGTTCCTGGCAAGCAACGTGGACCGCGACAACCCCGTCGGCGCTCGCTACGAGGTGTCCTGCCAGCACCGCGGGATCTTCACGGTCGGCCCTGCGACCACCCGGGTGCGCGACCCTCTCCGACTCTCGGAGTCGGGGGGCTTTGTGGGTGAGCAGGAAAGGCTGGTCGTGTACCCCGCCGTCGAAGACCTCGACGGATCTCCTTTGGGTCGCGGCTACGACCCGTCTCAACAAGCGACCCGGGCCAACTTCGCTTTCGCCGGCGGAGAGGACTTCTACACGCTGCGCGAATACCAGCGGGGCGACGACCTGCGGCACGTTCACTGGCCGTCATCTGCGAAGCGAGACGAGTTGATGATCCGCCAGCTCGAAATGCCGTGGCAGAGTCGGGCACTGATTCTCCTCGACCATCGCGCCGGCGCCTACCCGTCACCCGAATCTTTCGAACACGCTGTGAAAGGGGCAGCCTCGGTGACCCGTCACCTGTATCGATCCGGCTACAGCCCGTCGCTGTGGGCGGGCGGTTCGGCGGGCACCGTCAGCACCTCGGACTCGTACGCCACGGCAATGGAGAGCCTTGCCGTGGTCGAGACCGCCACCGACTTTGATCTGAAACAGATCGTGACACGACTACGCCGAGCCGGGCTAGCCGGGGGCGTCCTGGTTTTCGTCACCGGTAGTCCCGGCGAAGCTCACCTCGCCGCCTACCGGGTACTGGGGCGGGACTTCCTCCGCACTGTGGTGCTTTCGGTCACACAAACCCCGAACGACGCGATACTTGCGCTGCAACGGGCCGGCGCCATCGTCGTCAGGTCACCCGTGGGAGCTAGTTGGGCTCTCCCCTGGAAGCAGGAGATCGAGCGGATATGGTCAACCGCACCGGCTGGGTAGTCGGGCTCGCTTCGGTCGGGTTCTCCTTCGTACTGCTGTCGGGGCTGCTGCGCAGCACCATCGACGGACCCCCCTGGCAACTGATCGTGCTCGCCGGCCTCTCCCTCGGCGCCATCCTCACCTGGACCCTCGTCGCCTTCGGAACCCGTCTTCGCTGGATCATCATCGTCAACGGTTTGGTGCTCGCCATCGCCTCCCTTCGCATCGCGGCTCCCGACCAGACCATCTTGGGAATCATCCCCACAGGCGCGGCATTCGGTGAGGCCGGAGACCAAATGTCGTTCGCCCTCGACATCATCCGAAACGGCGTGGAACCGGTCATCCCGGCGACCGGGATCGTGGTGATCCTCACCGCGGTCTACTGGATCGTCGGCGCCCTGTTGGTGTACGGCCTCTCCCGCCGTCACCCGTTCGTCGCGTTGCTGCCCCCGCTCGTTCTCGCCGTGCAGTTCACAACGATGAACCGGATCACGACCAGCTCGGGACGCATGCTCGTGTTCCTCGGTCTCATCATCGGAACGCTTCTCGCCGTTGCCTCGACCGAGCGCGAGCCCGGTGTTGGCGTGATGCGGCCGGCGACCGGCTGGGAACCGGACCAGGGCCGTGAACTGTCACCTGTCACCTCGGGGATCCTCGCGTTCACCGTCGTGGCTGCGATGGTCGGCACGTCGATTGGTGCAAGCTTCCTGCCTCGCGATGGCGTTCTCACGTGGCGCACCTCATCAGGGCTCACCGGCAACTTCTTCGGGTCGGTGTCCTACAACCCGTTCGTCGGCATCCAGCAACAGCTTGTCGCCAAGACCAACGTTCCCGTGTTCGTGGTTTCGTCGGCTGAGGGGACCGATGCGAGCCAGCTTCGCTTCCGGCTCCTCACCCTGGACACGTTCAACGGGGGTCAGTGGTTCGCCGACAACCCTGATGTCGGGAATCCCGCAGACGGGTGGGAGGAGCCGGACCATGCCTGGAACGGTCCCGTGACCGAGGTCGAGACCGAGATCACGATCCGAGCATTGACCAGCGAGTGGCTGCCCGTGGCCTACTCCCCCGTATCGCTGAGTGGAGAACGAGAAGTCGTCGGCAACCTCGGGATCCGAGATGAGGGCAGCATCC
Source organism: Acidimicrobiia bacterium (assembly GCA_013001485.1). Classification (GTDB taxonomy): domain Bacteria; phylum Actinomycetota; class Acidimicrobiia; order Spongiisociales; family UBA5794; genus JABDIW01. The sequence goes on along the minus strand of JABDMN010000182.1, from coordinate 227 downwards.
GGTTCGACGGGGGCCGCACCTTCACCGGGATGACCTACACCGTCACCAGTCGAATTCCCGCGCTCGATGCCACCACGCTCGCCACCACCGCATCGGGTGATCTGTCTCCCGTGTTCGCCGCAGCTGCCGAAGCCGGGGAGCCCGTGACGCCAGGTGCCCCGCCGGCCACACCTCGACCCGACCCTTACCAGGCGGAACGGTTCCTCGACTTGCCCGAGGACCTCGAC
>JABDMN010000096.1 GCA_013001485.1 Acidimicrobiia bacterium | reverse complement strand
GTCTCTACCTGAGCGGCATCATCCTCGGGTTGAGTCTCGGCCTGGTCGGCCTGCGCCCATCGATCGTGCTGGTGACGATTGCGGCCGCGGCGGTCATGTTCTTTCTTCCGATCGGCAACGCGTCGAGCCAGGCGATCTGGCAGTCCAAGGTCGAACCCGATATTCAGGGCAAGGTGTTCGCCGTTCGCAGGCTGATCGCTCAGATCGCCGGGCCGGTTGCGATCATCGCTTCGGGACCTCTCGCCGACCGGGTGTTCGAGCCGCTTCTCGCCGAGGGCGGAGCGCTCGCTGGCACGGTCGGAAGGGTCATCGGCACTGGCCCGGGCCGGGGAATCGGTTTCTTGTTCATCGTGCTTGGGACGCTGGCCATCGCGTCAACGCTGGTGCTGATGGCTGACCCGCACGTCCGGAACGTCGAGGACGAACTCCCCGACGTGACGCCCGCCGACCTGGAACCCGTCGATGTCACCCCCGACCCCGCAGCCGTGCACGAGGCCGCCACCCACCCGGCCGAGGGCTAGAGGTTCAGGCCCAGGGACGTTCCCGAAGGCCATCGAAGCCGAGTTCGTCACACAGCGCCTGGTATTCGGCCTTGGGGACGCCCTTCCACTTCAGGTCTGACAGCTTCTCCTCGAGAGGCACGTCGAAACGCAACGTCGCGAGATAGCGATACAACAGCGCTCCGGCCATGTGCTCACGCAACGAGCCGACCAGCCTCTCGGCTCCGCGAACGTTCACCTGCCACAACGAGGCCTCGAGCGGGATCGACTCGATGTGCCCGTATCGAGCCAGCACCGTCGATGCCGACTTCGCTCCCCACCCGGGCACGCCGGGCAAACCGTCTGCGGAGTCGCCGACCAGTCCGAGGTAATCGGGGATCGAGGCGGGGGCCACACCGAACTTCTCCCACACGCCTTCCTCGTTGCGGGCTTCCCGCTTGCGGCGATCGAAAGCGATCACATGGTCGCCGGACACGCATTGGGACAGGTCTTTGTCCGGCGTCATGATCACCACCTGCTCGACGTCGCCGGCCCAGCGGTGTGCTGCCGTGCCAATCGCATCGTCGGCTTCGTACTCAACCATTGGCCACACGGTGACGCCGAGAGCCGTCATGGCTCGCTCGGCGAGCGGAAATTGCTCGAGGATCTCCTCCGGCACACCCTCTGACGACTTGTAGCCGGGGTAGATGTCATTGCGGTATGACTCGATCACCGTGTCGAACGCGGCGCCGATGTGGGTCACGCCGTCTCCGAGCAAACCAATCGTCGACGAGATGATCCCGGCGATCGCACCGACCTCCTGGCCCGCCGGCGACTTTCGCTTTGGCGCGCCGAAATACGACCGGAACAGCTCGTACGTGCCATCGAGGAGATGGAGCTTCATGCACTGAGTCTCATCGGGTGGGACCGGAAACCGCAAGTGGCACGGGGCGCGTTGGGGTTCGCGCTAGTACCGTCCATACATGGCGAGGACGAAACGCACGTCGATGATCTACGGGACGGCGCGCCTCCGCAGCCCGTGGTTCTCCAATCGGTGGGTCGTGCTCTCCGATGACGGCACGCCGATTGCCATGGCCCGCCGCCACGGCCGGATCCATGTCTCGACGGTCGAGCTCGCCAATGGTGAGCAGTTCGTACTCGAGCCTCACGGCAACGGGGTTGTACGTGCCCGCGACGACCTCGGCGAGGTCGCCCGCATCGCCCGCACGTCGTGGTGGGGTCGTCACTGGGAGTTGTCGTCACAGGGTTTCGCCTTCGATCTCGTCAGCCATCCCATTCCGCGCCGCTGGCACCTGATGCTGGGAAACATGGCCATGGCGAGGATCTCGGGATCACCCATCTCTTACAACGGGGTGAAGGTCGACGCACCCGTCGCCGTCCCAACCCTCGCCGTGCTCATGGCATGGCATGTGATCGCCCGACCTTGGGAAGCAGCCGCCGAACCACGAACCCTCATCCCTGTCCCGGCCCGAAAGGTTTAGCTCTATGGACGACCGCATCGTTTCGCACAATCCCCGCACCGGCGAACGGGTCGGCGAGGTAGACGTAGCCCGGCCGGAGGATGTGCGTGACGCGGTCGCAGCCGCTCGTAAGGCCGCCGTCGAGTGGGTCGCCCTCGGTCACGATGGGCGAAAGCGGTACTTCAAAGCGCTCAAGGGCGCGATGATCACCAACCTCGACCGAATCGTCGAGGTGGTGCAGAGCGAGACCGGCAAGCACAACGACGACGTCTACCTCGGCGACATCTCGCCTGCAGTCAGCCTGATCGACTACTACATCCGCAAGGCGGGCAAGCTTCTCGCACCGCAACGTCGTGGGACCTGGCCCTTCCCCTGGAAGAAGGCCTGGGTGGAGCGTCATCCCCGTGGTGTCGCCGGTGTGATCTCACCGTGGAACTACCCGTTCGGGATCCCTATCGAGGCGGCCATCACCGCGCTGGTCGCCGGTAACACCGTGGTGGTGAAGCCTTCCGATGTGACGCCGCTGTCGGGCCAGCTGATCGCCGAGCTCGCCGAAGAGGCAGATTTCCCGCCCGGAGTCGTGCAAGTGGTCCACGGCCAGGTGGAGGCAGGTGAGGCACTCATCGACTCCGCCGACATCATCCACTTCACCGGATCACCATGGACAGCCAAGAAGATCGCCAAGCGCGCAGCCGAGACCCTGACACCGGTGGTGCTGGAGCTCGGCGGCAAGGACGCCATGGTCGTGCTCGACGACGCCAACCTCTCCCGTGCCGCCAAGGGAGCCGTGTGGGGCAGCCTGTTCAACGCCGGCCAGACGTGCGTGTCGGTGGAACGCATCTACGTGGACGAGTCCGTGTACGACACGTTCTTGTCGAAGGTCGAGACCGAGATCGGCAAGGTCAACGCCGGCGAAGGGGACAACTCGGATATCGGAGCCATCATCGGCCCCACCCAGCTCGACGTGATCGAACGGCATCTGTCTGACGCCGTGGCCAAGGGAGCCCACATCGTCACGGGCGGCAAGCCAGGAGATGGGCCCGGCCAGTTCTTCGAGCCGACCCTCGTGGTCGACGTCGATCACACCATGGACCTGATGACCGAAGAGACGTTTGGCCCTGTGATGGCCGTGATGAAGGTCCGCAACGAGCAAGAGGCTCTCGAGCTGGCCAACGACTCCACCTACGGGCTGCACGGTTCGGTGTGGTCGCGAGACAAGGATCGGCGTCGCAATTTCGCCTCAGCGATGCGCACCGGAACCGTCGCCGCCAACGACGTCATGATCAACTACGCCATCCCATCGCTGCCGTTCGGCGGAATCGGCGAGTCGGGCTACGGATCGAACTTCGGGCCAGAAGGTCTCGACGCCTTCACCTACCCCAAAGCGATCACCGATGGACGGATGACGACCCCACGGGAGGCCTGGTGGTTTCCACGGGTCGGTGGCCGCAAGGTGTGGCGGACACTGGTTC
>JABDMN010000092.1 GCA_013001485.1 Acidimicrobiia bacterium | reverse complement strand
AGGTGGCATCGACGGGGCGTCTCCCGGTGGTGAACTTCGCAGCAGGAGGCATCGCCACGCCGGCCGACGCCGCGTTGATGATGCAGCTCGGCTGTGACGGCATCTTCGTCGGCTCCGGGATCTTCGAGAGCGGCGACCCGGCCGTGCGGGCCCGGGCGATCGTCGAGGCGACCACTCACTACAGCGACGCCGATGTGATCGCCAAGGTGTCCCACGACCTCGGCGAACCGATGGTCGGCATCAACATCGACACGCTGGCGCCCGAAGACCGCATGCAGGAGCGCGGATTCTGAGAGTCGGGGTCCTCGCCCTTCAAGGAGACTTCCGCGAGCACGCCGCCACGGTGAGATCACTCGGCGCCGACGTCGTCGAGGTCAGGCTCCCCAAGCACCTGGAAGCACTCGACGCGTTCATCATCCCGGGAGGGGAGTCGACCACGATCGGGCGGCTTGCAGTGCTGTACGGCCTGGTCGAGCCAATGCGTGACGCGATCGGCGCTGGACTACCCGTACTCGGAACCTGCGCCGGGATGATCATTCTCGCCTCGGGCACGCTGGAGGGAGATCAACCCCAGCTAGGTGCTCTCGACGTGGTGGTCCGTCGCAACGCCTTCGGGCGTCAGGTTGACTCGTACGAAGCACCCATCGAGGTTGCGGGCTGGTCTGAGCCGATGGTCGGAGTCTTCATCCGGGCCCCATGGATCGCCAAGGCCGGCGACGACGTCGAGGTGCTCGCTTCTGTTGAAGATGCTGACACGGGGGAGTCTCATCCAGTGTTCGTGCGGCAGGGAACGGTTCTGGCAACAGCGTTCCACCCCGAGCTCACTCAGGACACGCGAGTGCACGAGATGCTGCTATCAATGGCCGCCGCAGCGAAGGAGGACTGATGGCTGGCCACTCCAAATGGGCCAACATCAAGCATCGCAAGGGCCGCCAGGACGCCAAGCGCGGCAAGCTCTTCGGCAAGCTCATCAGAGCGATCGAGATGTCAGCGCGCGAAGGCGGCGGCGACCCAGACGCCAACGCCACCCTGGCCACTGCCATCCAGAAGGCCAAGGACGCCTCTGTCCCGAAAGACAACATCGAACGCGCCGTCGCTCGCGGCAGTGGTGATGTCGACGGTGTCTCGTACGAGGAGGTCTGGTACGAGGGGTATGCCCCCGGGGGCGTTGCGCTGTTTGTGCAGTGCCTCACCGACAACCGGAATCGCACCGCCGCCGACGTGAGGTCGCAGTTCACCCGGAACAATGGCTCGCTGGGTGAGCCCGGTTCGGTCGGGTACCTCTTCGAACAGAAGGGCTATGTCCTGGTCACCGGTGATGAAGACGCCGTCGTCGACGCCGCACTCGAGGGAGGCGCCGAGGACGTCCGCAAGTCCGGGGATCAGTGGGAGGTCATCAGTGCGCCCGGCGACCTCGCAGCCGTCAGAGCGTCGATCGAGGCCTCGGGCATCGAAATCGACCAGGCCGAAGTCACCCAGCTTCCGTCCACCGTCGTGCCCGTCGACGCCTCCAAGGCACCGCAGGTGTTGCGGCTGGTCGACGCCCTGGACGATCTCGACGACGTCCAGGAGGTCTATGCCAACTTCGACATCCCAGACGACGTTCTCGCCGACGTCGGCTGAATAGTCAGCGTCGGGTGACGAGTCACCGTCGGGTGAATGAATCACCGCCGGGTGAAGAACCACCGCCGTGTCAGCGGTGGCGGCTAACGTCATAGAACACATGTTCGTATTGGGTATCGATCCAGGCCTATCCCGCACCGGCTACGGAGTCATCGAATCGAGCGGTTCGGCGATGCGAGCCGTCGCTGCCGGTGTCATCCGCACCGACCCCGACCTGGCCGTCGGGACGCGACTCTTCGAGCTCCATCGCGACCTTGGAGACCTGGTGGCCGAGTACCAGCCCGAGGAAGCGGCGATCGAGGCCGTTTTCGTGAACAAGAACCTGCAGACAGCCACGACGGTCGGTCGAGCCTCTGGCATTGCCTACCTGGTGCTGGCATCGGCTGAGATTCCGGTCGCCGAATACTCGCCAACCGCGGTGAAGATGGCCGTCGCCGGGTACGGGAAAGCGGACAAGGATCAAGTGCAGAAGCTGGTCTCAATGAGGTTGGGGTTGCCCGAAGCGCCGAAGCCGGCTGATGCTGCCGACGCTCTTGCAATCGCCATGTGTCACCTGCAGAGCCGCAAGCTCAAGGCGGTTGGGCGATGATCGGCAGAGTCCGTGGGCTTCTTGCCGCGAAGGATCCAGGTCTGGTGATCCTCGATGTTGGAGGGGTCGGCTACGAGGTGGGGGTGACCCCGCGAGCGCTGGCCGAGTTGCCAACTATCGGTGATGAGGCGGTGCTGCACACTCACATGCATGTTCGCGAGGACAACATCTCGCTGTTTGGCTTCCCCACTGCTCAGGAACGGGATCTCTTCCGTGTCCTCATCGGGATTTCGGGAGTCGGGCCGAAAGTGGCAATGGCGATGCTCGGAACGCTCTCACCTGATGAGGTGCGCCGAGCCGTGATCGCCGACGACACGGCGACGCTGACGTCGGTTCCAGGTATCGGAAAGCGCGGCGCCCAGAAGCTGATCCTCGAGCTGCGACCCAAGCTGGAGGTTCCTGACTCGGACATCGTGGCCGGAGGGCCGCTCGCAGATGTCCGGCAGGCCCTGGAGGGTCTCGGCTACAGCCCGCCGGAGATCCGCACCGCACTCACCGACCTCGCATACGATGGCGAGCCCGAAGACCTGCTCCGAGTTGCGCTCCAGCGACTCGGACAACCCGGAGGCTGAACGTGCGCGAAGAAGGTTTACTGACCTCGGCTCCGCTACCCGACGAGGAGATCGCCGAAGCGGGTCTCCGTCCGCGACGGATGGAAGACTTCATCGGCCAGGCGGAGCTCAAGGAGCGGCTGGCGATTCTCGTCGAGGCAGCGCGTGCTCGCAGCGAGTCAGTGGATCACGTCCTGTTCTCGGGGCCCCCCGGTCTTGGCAAGACGTCTCTGGCAGGCATTCTCGCCAACGAGATGGAGGCTTCGTTCAAGGGCACTTCGGGTCCCGCCCTCGAGCGTCCCGGCGACCTCGCCGCCGTCATCACGAACCTCGAGAAGGGCGATGTGCTGTTCATCGACGAGATCCACCGCCTGCCCCGCCAGGTCGAGGAGGTCCTGTACCCGGCGATGGAGGATTTTCACCTCGACATCGTGGTGGGAAAGGGCCCGGCTGCCCGCTCGATCCGCCTCGACCTGCCTCCGTTCACGATCGTTGGCGCCACCACCCGGGTGGGTCGTGTGGCGCCGCCGCTTCGCGATCGCTTCGGGTACGTCGCCCGGCTCGACTACTACCGACCCGAGGAGCTGGCCTCAATCGTTGTTCGGTCGGCAGACATCCTCGATGTGCCCACGGACACGGACGGCGCCAACGCCATCGCGTTACGAAGCCGGGGGACTCCGCGTATTGCCAACCGGTTGCTGCGCCGGGTTCGCGACTACGCAACCGTGCGCTCCGACGGGAAGGTCGATGAGCCGACGGCGATCGAGGCCCTGAAGGTGTTCGAGGTGGACGACCTGGGCCTGGACAAGGTCGACCGGTCCATCCTCGCAACCCTGGTCCACAAGTTTTCCGGGGGTCCGGTCGGGTTGGGGACTCTGGCCATCTCCGTCGGTGAGGAACCCGAGACTGTGGAGGATGCCTACGAGCCGTTCCTGCTGCAGATGGGCATGCTGAAGCGAACGCCAAGGGGACGGGTAGCGACCCGTCTCGCCTATCAGCACCTCGGTGTCGACGTCCCCGCGTCGTCCCAGCAGACCCTGCTCGACGACTGAACGCCATGGCACTCGCCACCGGCGACTTCGACTACGAACTGCCGGACTCGGCCATCGCTCAGCAGCCGATCGAGCCTCGTGACTCGGCTCGGCTGCTTGTCGGATCGACTCTGGAAGACCGCACATTCCGCGACCTGCCCGATCTGCTTCACCCCGGAGACCTGGTGGTGGTCAACCGCACACGGGTCAGAGCTGCTCGGCTCGAGGCTCGGCGAGCCTCCGGAGGGGCGGTCGAGGTCCTGCTCCTCGATCGCACTCAGTCCGGGTCGTGGACGTGTCTCGTTCGGCCCGCCCGCAAGATCAAGACCGGAGAGACTCTCAAAGCCGGAGCCCTCGACATCCGGGTTCTCGTCGCGCCGGTCGAAGGTGTCACCGAGGTGCATCTCTCGGCGCCGGGAGATGTCGAGGAAACGGTGGCCTCGGTTGGTGAAGTGCCGCTTCCGCCATACATCCGTGAGACGCTCGCCGACCCGGAGCGGTATCAGACGATCTTCGCCGAGTCGGTTGGGTCGGCGGCCGCTCCCACAGCAGGCCTCCACTTCACCGACGAGGTCGTTGCCGGCTTGTTGAGCCGCGGCGTCTCGATGGCATCGGTCGAGCTGTCTGTGGGTCTCGATACGTTTCGGCCGATCGCCACCGAGTCGGTGGCTGAGCATCAGATGCACTCGGAGCGTTACGCCGTTCCTTCCGAGACGGCACGGGCTATCGCTGCGGCCCACGCAGCCGGCGCCCGGGTCGTGGCCATCGGTACGACAGTGGTGCGGACGCTCGAGTCCGCTGCGGTCGGCGACCACGAGGTGGCGGTGGGGGAATCGGCCACAGAGTTGTTCATCACCCCCGGCTTCGAGTTTCGAGTCGTCGACGCCCTTGTCACCAACTTCCACGCGCCTCGCACCACACTGATCGTGATGATCGCTGCGTTTATCGGTGAGCGGTGGCGCGATGTCTACGAGCACGCCCTCGCCTCCGGCTATCGATTCTTGTCGTTTGGAGACGCGATGCTGCTCGAACCCGAGGCCGGTGACGCGTGAGTGCAGTCGAGTTCGTCGAGACGGCGACCGATGGAAGCGCCCGAAGCGGAGTGCTGTCGACGCCGCATGGGGATGTTCCGACACCGGCGTTCATGCCTGTCGGCACACGAGGAACCGTCAAGACAGTCGATGTCGCTGATCTCCGGGCTGTCGGCGCGAGCATGGTGCTCGCCAACACCTACCACCTGATGCTGCGGCCCGGCCACGAGGTTGTCGCCGGGCTTGGCGGCCTTCACGGCTTCATGGCATGGGACGGACCAATCCTCACCGACAGCGGTGGATACCAGGTGTTCTCCCTTGATCCCCGCCTCGACGAGAGCGGGGTCACCTTCAAGTCCACCTATGACGGATCCACCGTCGAGCTGACTCCGGAGGGCGCCGTCGAGGTTCAGCAAAAGCTTGGCGCCGACATCGCAATGGTTCTCGACCATCTCGTCGGTCTGCCTGCCGATCGTGATCAGGTGCGTGATGCCATGGAGCGCACCCTCCGTTGGTCCGAGCGTGCGCTGGCCGCCCACACCCGCACCGACCAGGCGCTCTTCGGAATCGTCCAAGGCGGCGTCGACCCGGAGCTGCGCGCCGAATCGGCCCGCCGCACCGCAGAACTGGGTGTTGCCGGGTTTGGAATCGGAGGCCTGTCGGTGGGGGAGGCCGAGGCTGACCGCAACCGTGCCATCGAGGTGACCGTCGACAACCTGCCCGCAGACAAGGTCCGTTACACGATGGGTCTCGGCGACACCGACGGAATCATCGAAGCCATCTCCCGGGGCGTCGACCTCTTCGACTGCGTGCTTCCGACCCGGCTGGCCCGCCATGGCAAGGCAATCACTCGCACCGGAGACATCTCGATCAAGCGTGCGGAGTGGGCGTCATATGAAGGTCCCCTCGACGATGACTGCGACTGTTTCACCTGCCAGACGTATTCCCGCGGGTATCTCCGGCATCTGGCCGTCACCGGAGAGGTCCTCGGCCAACGCCTGGTGACGGTCCACAACCTCCACTACACGCTTGGCCTCGTAGCTGGCGCCCGTCAGGCGATCGAGGCGGGCCGGTTCGACGACTGGTCGAGGGATGTCCGAAGGCTTCGTCGAAAAGACCAAGCACCACTACGATGACTCGCCGCCACTGCGAGGACTCATCGTGCTTCCATTGATCATCGCCCAATCCGACACCGGTTCGTCCGGGAACATCCTCAGTTTGGTGCTGCCGCTCGTCTTGCTCGGTGGCATCTTCTGGGTGCTGTTCATACTGCCGCAGCGCCGCCGCATGAAGGCCGTGGATGCCATGCGTTCCTCACTCGAGGTGGGCGACGAGGTCCGGACCGTCGGCGGGATCATCGGAACCATCCAGCGCATGGACGACGACGAGGTCACGTTGGACGTAGGCGGAGGCACCACTCTTCGGTTCGCCTCGCGAGCCGTCGCTGACAAGACCAGTCCACCGGAACCGTCTGAGTAGACCATGTCCAGGTCGCGGCTCGCCCTCACTGCTGTCATCACGCTGCTCATAGCGTGGGGGTCGCTGGCGGGTGCGTTGGCGGCGGGTTGGGAGCCCAAGCTCGGTCTTGATCTCCAGGGTGGCTTCTCGGTTGTCCTCGGTGCACCCGAAGGCACCGATCCCGACGTGCTCGACAAGGCCGTGGAGATCATGCGAGAGCGGATCCAGGACCTCGGCTCGGTTCAAGAGCCCGAGATCTCGATCCAGGGCGACCGCAACATCCTCGTGCAGCTTCCTGGCGTCACCGATCGGGAACGTGCCCTCAATGCCGTCGGTTCGACCGGTCAGCTCGCATTTCGCCCCGTACTAGCCCGCGGCGCCCTTCCCGGGATCAGCCCAGCCATCGAGCAGCAACTCATCGACTCTCAGTTGAACCAGGGCGAAGGCCTGGAGCCAACCACCACCACGACGACGATCCCGACCTTCGACGTACCCGACGGTGTCGACCCGCAGACCGGCCTCACGATCATCGACGATCCGTCGGCGGAGGCCTGGCTCCTCGAGCCAAGCTCAGGCTTCATCTATCACGTGGGCCCGGCGTTCCTCACCGGAGCCGACATCACCGGGGCGAATGCCGGATTTGGTGGCGGTGGCGGTGGCGGCTGGCAGGTTGATCCCGACTTCACCGAAGAGGGTGGCGCCAAGTTCGAGGCCGCTGCCGTTCAGCTCGGCTCATACCCGCTGGGCGATCCTCGGCGAGCGTTGGCCATCGTGGTCGATGGTGAAGTGCAGTCGGCGCCGGTAGTTCAGGACTCCGCTCAGCCCCTCCTCGCCGACAACGTCGTCATCACCATCGGGACCGGTGGCGACCAGGACCCGCAATCCGAAGCCGAGGACCTCGCCACGATCTTGAGATACGGTGCGCTCCCGACGACCTTCGAACGCGAGGCAGTCGAGTCCGTGTCGGCGACACTCGGCGAGGACTCTCTCAACGCCGGTCTCATCGCCGGTCTTGGTGGGCTGGCGTTGGTCGCGTTGGCGCTGATTCTGTACTACCGGGTCCTGGGCGCAGTCGCCGTTATCGGGCTGACCATCTTCGGGTCGTTCCTGATGCTCATCATCGTGATGCTGGGTCAGTTCCAGGGGACGACATTGACCCTTTCCGGTGTCGCAGGCGTCATCGTTTCGATTGGCATCACCTCGGATAGCTACATCGTCTTCTTCGAACGCGTGAAAGAAGAAGCTCACCGCGGGCGACCGTTGCGGTCGTCTGTTGACCACGGCTTCCAGCGAGCGTTTCACACGATCGTCACGGCTGACTCTGTCACCGCGATGGGTGCGGTACTCCTCTACACGCTGGCGATCGGCCCGGTGAAGGGATTCGCCCTCACTCTCGGCATCGCCACGGTCATAGACGTGATCGTTGCCTACTACTGGACCAGGCCTGCAGTGCTGTACCTCGCTCGCACCGGCTTGGCAGAGGGTGGTTTCATGACGATTCGTGGGGCAGTCGGTCAGGTCAGCGAGGCGACAGCATGAGCATTCTCGGTCGCCTCTATCGCGGTGACATCCACTTCGACTTCGTTGGGCGACGTCGGTTGTGGGCCATCATCTCCGGGACCGCCGTCGTCATTGCGATCCTCTCGCTGCTGATTCGCCAGTTCAATCTTTCGGTCGACTTCGAAGGTGGAACCGTCGTCGAGGTGCCCAACATCGCCGCCGCCTCACTCGAGGACGCCCGGTCGGCCGTCGGTGACGCTGGCTTTGCCGGCGCCCGGGTTCAGGTGGTCGAATCCGACGTGGACAAGCTCCGCGTCCAGACCGAAGCCCTCCCTGGAGCCGAGCAGGACCGTCTCATCACCGTGCTCGTTGGCGTGGCCGGCGCCACGTTCGACGATGCGTTCCTGGAGGCAGTGGGGCCAACGTTTGGCGCACAGATCACCGAGCGAGCGATCCGTGCGCTCGTGATCTTCCTCATCGTGGTGACGCTGTTCATCACATTCCGATTTGAGTGGAAGATGGCACTGGCCGCACTGGCTGCGCTGTTCCATGACCTGTTCATCACCGCAGGCATCTACTCCCTGGTCGGGTTCGAGGTGACACCGGCCACGGTGATCGCCGTGCTCACCATCCTGGGCTACTCGCTATATGACACGGTGGTGGTGTTCGACAAGGTTCAAGAGAACATCGAAGAGCATGGCGACCGTCACACCTTCCCGGAGTTGGCCAACTTTTCGATGAACCAGGTGCTGATGCGCTCGATCAACACCTCGCTGACGTCGCTGCTCCCGATCGGCAGCCTGTTGTTCATCGGGTCCTACCTGCTTGGAGCCTCGACACTCCGGGAGTTCGCACTCGCCCTGTTCATCGGCGTCGCCGCCGGTACCTACTCGTCGATCTT
>JABDMN010000088.1 GCA_013001485.1 Acidimicrobiia bacterium | reverse complement strand
GTGCGGATCCCGTGGCAGGTGCATCGTGAGCAGAAGGGTTACATCGAGGATCGGCGCCCCAACGCCAACATCGATCCGTATGTGGTGGCCCAGCTGATCACCGACACCGTGTGCAGCTACTTCGAGGAGAACGGCGTCACGTGATTCCTGCGTAGCACGACAGGAAACGACGGGGTCCGGGTGCATGCCCGGGCCCTGCCGCGTTCGGGGTCAGCCCCGGGCGGCAGTGATGGCGGCGGCGAGCGCCGAGCGGAACTGGCCGACTGCAGCCTCGTACTCGACAAGAGCTTCGCGGCGGGCCTCGCCAGTGTCTGCGGACTCGAGCCCGGTCTGCATGGCCGCCGCACCCGTCGCGATTTCGTCGACAGCGGTCTCGACATCCGCCCACTCATCGGTGGCGTTGTCCGGCGCTTCGGTGGCCTTCACGGTGTCTGCCAGCGTCGTCGAGCTGATCGTGATCTCTTCGAGGGTTGCCCGAATGGCACTGAGACCGACGTCGCGGTCGTCCCACTGCTGGTTGATCTCCTTGGCATCCGCCAGCAGCGTGTTGGCGTCACCCGAGTAGCCGTCTGCAGCTGTGATGAATGCCTGGGTGGCAGCGGGGATGGAAGTAGTCGTGGTGGTGGCAGCCGTTGTTGTCGTCGTGGTGCCGCCTGCGGCGAGAGTGGTCGTGGTGGTGGTGCCGCCTTCGACCTCGCCCGGGCTCAGCTGCTGAACGAACACGGCCGTAAAACCGATCAGCGCAACGACGACGATCGGCAGAAGCCACCGGCCCGGTTTGGGATCTTCTCGACTCACCGTCCGCAAAGATAGTCGTTTGAGCGAGCGGTTCTGGTGCGACGGGGACCTAGCCTGGAGTTCGTGGAACTCAAAGGCACTCTTGCACTCGTCACAGGCGGAGCCCGGCGCGTTGGCCGGGCGATCGCTCTCGAGCTCGGCGCAGCCGGGGCCGACATCGCCATCCACTACGGACGGTCTCAGGCCGAAGCAGAGTCGACCATCGCGGATCTGGCCGACCATGGTGTTGAGGCCCGTCCGGTGCAGGCCGACCTTTCGAATCTGGAGTCAGCGGCGTCGCTGCCCGATCGAGTGGCCGACGCCTTCGGTCGCCCTGCGAATGTCCTGGTCAACTCGGCGTCAGGATTCCCCACGGACTCGCTGGCCGATGCCACCCCTGAGAGCTGGCGTTCGGCGCAGACTCTTTCGCTCGGGGCGCCTGTCTTCCTCACCCAGGCGTTTGCCCGGCTTCTCGGTGACGACCCGGGGGCCGTTGTGAACATCACCGATGTGCGTACGGCCACGCCCTACAAGACTCACTTCTCCTACATCGTGGCCAAGGGCGGTCTCGACGCTTTCACGAAGGCCGCTGCGGTCGCACTGGCTCCGTCGATCCGCGTCAACGCGGTTGCTCTTGGAGTGATTCTCCCGCCGCCGGGTGAGGACGAGGCCTTTGCGGCGAAGCTGGCTTCGCGGCTTCCTCTGCAGCGCGTCGGAGGTACCGATCCGGTTGCTCGAGCGGTGAGGTTCCTCGTCGAGGACGACTTCGTCACGGGCGAGATCGTCCGGATCGACGGTGGAGGGCACCTGATCCCGGCCTGAGGTACGGATCGGTTGGCCGGTAGCCTCGCTTCCATGGACCGCATTCACATCTTCGATCTCGAGGTCGACGGCATCCTGGGCATCAAGCCTGAGGAACGAGTCAACAAGCAGGTCATTCGGGTCAACGTCACGCTGTGGGTGGACACCGCCCGCGCCGCGAAGTCCGATGACATCGACGACGCGGTCAACTACCGCACCATCACGAAGGCAATCGTTGCCCACATCGAAGAGGGAGAGCCCTATCTCGTTGAGCGACTCGTGGCCGAGATCGCCGAGATCTGTTTCGAGACAGACTCCCGGATTACTGAGGCAGAGGTTCGCGTTGAAAAGCCTGGAGCCCTCCGGCACGCACGATCGGTCGGCATCACCATTCACCGCACCCGCGAGGAGGTCACCGGTGGCTGAAATCACACCTATAGCGATCAGCATCGGCTCGAACATCGACAGAGAGCGGTGTGTGCCGCATGCCATCAGACTGTTGCGACGCCACCAGCGCATCAATATCGATGTGGTGAGCCGGGTGTTCCGTTCCCAGGCCGTCGGTGGGACGGACGATGCTCCGGAGTTCCACAATGTGGCCGTAGCCGGAACTACCGATCTGACACCTGAGGAGCTGCGGGCCGAGCTCCGACAGTTGGAGGAGACGATGGGCCGCGAACGGTCCGACGACAAGAACGCACCCCGCAAGATCGACCTCGATATCGCCTATTACGGAGACCTCGAGAAGGACTTCGGCGATTGGGCGTTGCCCGATCCAGACATCGCCACCGAGCCTCACGTCGTGGTGCCGCTGGCGGATGTCGCACCGGACTGGGTTCATCCAGAATCGGGGATGACCTCGTATGAGTTGTTAGTGAACATGCCTGAATCACGCGAGAGGGTCGAGCCGATCATGGCCATCCAGCTGGCAACACCCCACCATCATCGTCACGCTTCGGAGTTCGACTTCGAGGCACGAGAGAACGAGGTCTACGACCCTCACTTCGAGTCGCTCGTTCAGGGGATGCTCGTCGAGGTCGGTGAGGACCCGGAGCGAGAGGGTCTGGCGCGGACGCCGCTGCGCGTCGCCAAGGCAATGGACTTCCTCACGAGTGGCTACACCCGCAACCTCGAAGAGGTTGTCAACGACGCCATCTTCGACGCCGAGGGCGCCGACGAGATGGTGCTGGTGAAGGACATCGAGTTCTATTCGCTGTGCGAACACCACATGCTGCCGTTCTACGGCAGGGCTGCGGTGGCCTACCTGCCGAACAAGAACATCATCGGCTTGTCCAAGATCGCCCGCATCATCGATCTCTACGGCCGCCGGCTCCAGGTGCAGGAGCGGATGACCAACCAGATCGCCGACACGGTCACCGAGATTCTCGAGCCTCACGGTGTCGGGGTGGTGCTCGAGGGCAAGCACTTCTGCATGATGATGCGCGGTGTCCAGAAGCAGGACAGCTCGATGATCACTTCATCGATGCGCGGAACGTTCAAGTCAGACGCCCGGACCCGCCAGGAGTTCCTCGACCTCGTTCGCAGCTGAACCGGCGGCTCGTAGCTGGTAGCTGGTAGCCCTTCAAGAGAAGGGGCCCGACTCCCGCCGAGCCCCTCATCTGTTGAGTCCACCACCTACAACGGCTGGTGGATCGTCGCGGCCTCGGCTTCGACTGAAGCGAAATGCTCGGCGAGCGCGGTCAGCCGCGCGGTGTCGGCTGCTCTGCTTTGGTCGAGATCGGAATACGCCGCCTGCCCTGCAGACGCCGCCTGCCCTGCAGACGCCGCCTGCGCCAACCCCTCCCAGCGGGCCACATCGGCGGCGCGAGCCTGGGTGAAGTCAGGAATCATGGCCGCGGCCAGACCTTCCCACCGCGCGGTCTCAGCGAGGACGGCCCGTCCGATGTAGCGCTCGGCGAGCGCCTCGAGTCGGGCCGCGTCTGCGGCGCGGGCAGCGGTCAGGTCAGGCGCCAGCACGACCGCCATTGCCTCCAGGCGAGCCGAAGAGGCCAGCCATCCCCTGTTCACTACGACGTTCTCGGGCATCACGGCGGCAAGCGCTTCGTAGCGTGCGGCGTCGGCGAGTTGGCCGGCCGTGAGCACAATGCCGGCATCAGGGATGCCAGGCACAAGGCCGGCCTCGGTGACTCCTGAGTCACTCTCGCCCCCGACGTCGACGGTGAGCACGACTGCAAGCACAACGACAACGGCAAACAACACCGCCACGATCGACCACCCGAGCCAGTCGGGCAGCCGGGGGCGCTTTTCGGGGGCTCGCTGAGGAGCCCTAATCGTGCGTTGCGGATCGATCCTTTGCACGATGCACCTCCCGGTATCTGCACACCTTTGGTGTGTCATCTTCCATCGTGCACCGCATGCACACGTGGCACCGCGACGTGGCGTGCGCGGTCTTTGCGAACCGTGTGCAGCAACCCTATTGCTTCTACTTGGTACTATCTATACGTTGTCGAGCTATGGAACCGGTTCTCGTCGTGCTCGTCTCCGCCATTGCCCTCGCCGGCGCACCCCTGGCCGTGTCGGGGGCCTCCCTGGTCCTCCGCACCATCGGTGGAGTCGTTGCCCTCCGCGACCCTGTCCGGTTCCGGGTGTGGGCTTGGCTGGCATCGATGACGGTGCTCGTGCCCTCCGTCCGCTCGATGCCGGCCGCCCACGCCCAGCCTCCTGCACTCGAATGGACCGACGCCGTGGAGCCGCCGCCGGATGAACTCGCCCTGGCATCACCCGCTCTGGAGGATCCTTCCCGTGATCACCACTACGTCGTTGCTCCCGGCGACTCGCTGTGGGCGATTGCGTCCCGTCATCTCGACGCTCGTGGTCTCCCCAGCAGCGATGTGGCAGTCAATCGGTTCTGGCGCGACATCTACGCAGCCAATCGCGCCGTCATTGGCTGCGATCCCGATCTCATCCATCCGGGTCAGCGGCTCGTCGTCCCGGAGGTGTGAAATGGAAGAGACTGAAGACGTGCCATGGTCGAGGCTTGTCGCCGAACAGCCCCCGCCGAGCAATTCGCGGCCGTTCCTGATC
>JABDMN010000084.1 GCA_013001485.1 Acidimicrobiia bacterium | reverse complement strand
GATCAGGACATACACCTCGGGGTGGCCGAATAACCAGAAGAGGTGCTGCCAAAGCAACGGATCACCTCCCGCGGCGGCGAGGTAGAACGCCGATCCGAAGTTGCGGTCGAAGAACATCTGCCACAGGCCGACGCCAACGATCGGCAGCGAGAAGATGAGCAGGAACGCCACAATCAACGTCATCCAGGCGAACACCGGCATCCGCATCAGCGTCATACCCGGCGCCCTCATGGTGAAGACCGTGGCGATGAAGTTCGCTGAAGACGCTATCGAGGCGATGCCTGCCAGCTGGATGCCGAGGGCGAAGAAGTCCATCCGTACTGTCTCCGGCAGCTGGGTCGACAGCGGCGCATAACCGACCCAGGCGCCATCGGGTGCTCCACCCAACACGAACGAGCTGTACATGAAGAACCCGGCGCCAAGGAAGACCCAGTAGCTGAAGGCGTTCAACCGTGGGAATGCGACGTCACGAGCACCCAGCATGATGGGCAGGAAGTAGTTGGAGAACGCTGCAGCGATCGGCATCACCACCATGAACACCATCGTCAGTCCGTGCATGGTGAACAGCTGGTTGTAGGCGTCGGCCGAGAGCACCTCGGCATTCGGCGACGCCAGCTGGAGTCGAATGAACAGCGCTTCGAGGCCGCCGACAACGAAAAACACGAGCGCGGTGAGGGCGTAGAGGATGCCGATCCGCTTGTGGTCGACCGTTGTGACCCACGACCACAAGCCGGTGGGGCCGTGCGGCTGAGTCGCGGTGAGCTCGGGAGTCGTTACCGCCACGTGACAACCTCTTTCGTCATCGTCTCTACTCCCAGCTCTTCAGAAGGGCTATCAACCCGTCGATCTGTGCTGCGTCGAGCCCGAAGTCGGGCATACCGAGCACCCGGCCATTCGCAATGTCGTTGCGATCAGGATCCATGGGCTTGAGGTCTGACGGGTTGTCGAGCCATTGCGCCATCAGGTCGTCGGTGATCTCGTACTTGGCTCCGGCGAAGTAGCCACGACCCCAGAAGTGGCCGAGGTTGGGTGCCAGGGCGACACCCACCGTCTCAACAGTGCCATCGGGCTGACTAACCGTCGCCTGGTGGCAGGCGGTACAGACGGCTTGAAAGGTCTCCCAGCCTTCGAGCTCTGCGCCCGCGGTGGGGACCACGACGGGTTCCAACTCCGCAGCGACCCAGGCGTCGAACTCGGCTTGGGTATCGACATCGACCTTGAACCTCATGTCGGCGTGGGCGAGCCAGCAGTACTCGGCGCATTGGCCGGGCAGTGGGTCACCATCAGGAGTCGGGTCATCGGCGATGAGAGTGAGATTCGTGGTGTTACCGGGTACCAGGTCTCGCTTGCCGTTCAAGGCGGGGACCCAGAAGGAATGGATGACGTCGGCGGAGGTCATGACGAGGTTGACCTTGGTGTCCTCGGGGATGTGCAGAACCGACGCGGTGGTCAGAGGCTCGCCGGCGGCGTTGGTGTAGGCCGGATACCGAAACTCGAACCACCATTGGTGGCCGATGACCTCGACCTCGAGAACACCGGGGCCCTCGGGGATCTCTCGGACGTTGAACACGCCGGCCACTGTGGGGACCGCGACGACGGCGAGGATGAGCGCCGGGATCACCGTCCACATCAACTCGAGCCGCGTGTTGCCGTGGATCTGCTTGGGCCGGAAGTCTTCATCCGGACGCTCGCGGAACCGGCGGATCGCATACAGCAGCGCGGCCTCCACAAGCACGAAGATGACCACCGAGATCCAGAAGACGAGAAGCCACAGGTTGTCGATGTCCCGGGCGATGGGTCCCTTCGGGTCGAGGGCCGACTGATCACCCGAGCCGGAACACGACGTGATCGCCAGACCAAGGATCGGAGCCAACACAAAGAGACGACGTCGTCTTCTCTCAATTGGCTTCACCACGAGCGCCGACTCCTCCGGTACCTGCGAGGCGGGATCCTACCGACCGAGCGCGGCGAGCCAAACTCCCTTCGCTGAGCACCGTCCGAGCGATGCCAGAATGCCTGCTCACTCCCGGGAGCAGATGCATGCCAGTCGAGCCGTGGGCGCTCGTCGTAGCCGTCGTGGTCACCATGGTGGCGTCGTCGATCCAGGGAATCATCGGGATCGGGTTCGCGCTGATCTCCATCCCGACTCTGTCGTTGGTCGATCCGGCTCTCACACCGGTGCCTCAGCTGCTTGTGACCGCACCGATGACGATGTGGATGGCGTGGCAGGAGCGGAGACACATCGACCTCAGCGGGGTCGGCTGGATCATGGCGGGCAGGGTTGCCGGCGCCGTCATCGGCCTGACCTTGTTGAAGGTGTCGACCGATGCGGCCATCGATGTCCTCATGGCCAGCGCCGTTCTCGTGGCAGTCGCCATTCTGGGTCTCGGGATCAAAGTCGCTCAGAACCGGGTCACTAAGGCTGCTGCGGGAACCTTGTCGGGCACCATGGCTCTCGTCGCCTCCATGGCTGGACCGCCTCTCGCTCTTCTCTATAAGGACGAGCGGGGACCGGTGATCCGGGCGACTCTGGCGACCATCTTCACCATGGGAGTAGCCATCACCCTCGTCACGAGGATCGTTGGCGGAGAGATCACCACCGACGACGTGAAGATCGGAGCGATGATCTTCCCCGGGTTGGTCGCCGGCCTTGCCATCGCCCGGGTCTCGCGTTATCGCTTCGAGGGCGCCGCGATCAGGGTGGGGATCCTGGTGTTGTCGACCATCGGTGCGATCGGGCTGATCCTCCGGGCCGTCAGCTGATTCAGCTCCGCAGCGACTCGAACTCGTCGACTTCCTGCGTCCCGAACTGGTCGGTGACCTGACCGATGGCGTCGAGAAGCTCTCCGACTGCCCACACCAGCACGAGTGCAAGAACCAGCATCACGGCTGCCGTAGCGATCCAGCGCAGGTAGTAACGGAGACGCTGCTCGGGATCCCTCCAGTACTCGAGGAAGGAACGGCGGCCACCCGGCTCCACGGCTGCATCCTCAACACCCGCCGCCGCAGCCATCACCTCGTCCATCGCTACTTGCTCGGTCTCCTGGGCATCTCCGCTCGAGCTCGACGTCGAATCCTCATCGGCATCGGCACCAGCCGCGACGACCACTGCCTCCTCGGCCTGGGCGAGATCTACCTCGTCGACGTCTGCCTCGACATCCGCGGCGACCAGATCTTCCGATCCGTCCTCCGACGGGGGCACAGCTTCGGCATCGTCCGGCTGCTGCGGCTCCGGTTCGGTGACCACGACGACATCCACAACGTCGTCGACCGCTACGGCGGCCGTCACTGCGGGCGGCTCAGGCTCGGGAACCGGTTCCGCAGGTGTATCCAGAGCATCCGGTGCTTCGACGCGCTCCGGCGTCTCGACCGGCGCGGCGACGGGAGCGAGACTCGTCAGGGCCTCGAGATCGTCCTCGAGCACATCGGCCAGCGAGGCGAGCTGGCCATCGTCTGGCACGCCCTGATCGCGCTCCCAGGACCTCACCACCGCGGCGGTAAGGCCCAGCTTCGAGGCCAGCTGACCGAGCGACAGCCCGTTCGTCAGCCGCTGCTCGCGTATGTGCTCTCCAAGTGTGGGCATCGGGCGACCATTGAACCACGTTTCCGACGGGGGGCACCGGAGCGGTACGCTCGACGCTGGAGGCGTCCGAGTGCCTGGTGGGCTCCCCGGTCTTCAAAACCGGTGGGGGGTCGAAAGACCCCCGGCGGGTTCGATTCCCGTCCGCCTCCGCCACTAGCCCTTTCGCTGGGCGTCGAGCGCAGCAATCGCGGTCATGTTGACAATGTCCCCGACATCGGAGTCGCGCTGCAGCACGTGCACCGACTTGGCCATCCCGCTGAGAATGGGCCCGAGGCGCTCGGCGCCGCCGAGGCGATGGAGCAGCTGGTACGCCGCGTTCGCCGCGGTGAGGTTTGGGAACACCAACACGTTGGCGATGTCGCCCAGCTCGTTGAACGGGTGGCGAGCGCCGAGGAGCACCGGTGACACCGCCGTCTCGGCATGCATCTCGCCGTCGATCGCCAGCTCGGGCCATTCGGACCGGACCAGATCGATCGCCTCCCGGATTCTCACCGGCTCCCGACCGGTGGCGCTGCCAAAGTCGGAGTAGCTGATCATGGCCACCCGCGGGTTGACGTCGAAGTCGCGTTGCGCGCGCTTGGCCGCTGCCACTGCGATCTCGGCGAGTTCCACGGCTGTGGGCTCGATGTTCACGGCGCAGTCGGTGAAGAAGAACGGCTTCCCCTTCACGCTCATGATGTAGAGCGCCGACACCCTGGTGCGGCCGGGTTCCAGAGGCAGCACCCACAGCGCCGGGCGCAGCGTGTCGGGGTAGTACGTGGTGAGCCCGCCGAGGACGGCATCGGCCACCCCCGACCGCAGCATCATCGACGCAAAGAGGTTCGGGTTTTCGGCGATGCGTCTGGCGTCTTCGGGGATCATCCCCTTGTGACCGCGGATCTTCACCAGTTCCTCGGCAAACGACTCGATCATGCGCTGCTCCTGGTGCGGGTCGATGATCTCCACACCATCGAGGGCGATCCCCCTTTCGGCGGCGTGTCTCCCGACCTCACCGACCGGACCCAGGATGATCGGCTCGGCGATGCCTTCGTCAACGACACGACGAGCTGCCCGCACGATGCGAACGTCGGCACCGTGTGGAAACACAACCCGCATCGCACGCTCTCGTGCCTTGACGGTGACGCGACGCATCAGGGCGTAGGAGGCCTGGAATCGACGCTTCAGTGACTCGGTGTAGGCATCCACGTCGTCGAGCGGGAGACGAGCAATGCCTTCGTCGGTCGCCGCCTTGGCAACTGCGGGAGCGACATGCCAGAGAACCCGCGGATCGAACGGTTTGGGGATCAAGTACTCCCGGCCATAGTCGAGCCGATCGACGTCGTAGGCACGCAAGACGCCCTCGTGGACCGGCTCTTTGGCCAACTCGGCAAGCGCTTTGGCTGCGGCCACCTTCATCGATTCGGTGATCCCCCGGGCGCGTACATCGAGCGCGCCGCGGAAGATGAAGGGAAATCCCAACACATTGTTGACCTGGTTCGGGAAGTCGCTTCGCCCGGTAGCCGCGATCACGTCAGGCCGAGCGGCCACAGCTTCTGGATACGGGATCTCGGGGTTGGGGTTGGCGAGCGCAAAGAGGATCGGGTCCTGGGCCATCGATCTGACCATGTCTCCGTCGACGACACCGCCGACTGAAACGCCAACGAACACATCGGCATCAACCATCGCCTCGGCGAGGGTGCGGGCATCCGTCTCGCGGGCGAACGGCTCCTTCACCGGAGTGAGGTCATCTCGGTCGGTGTGAATGACCCCGTGGGAGTCACACAGCATGAGGTTCTCGGGATTGACTCCCAGCGTCACGAAGAACTTCGCAGTTGCGATGCCGGCCGCACCAGCGCCGTTGAAGACGACCTTGACCTCACCGATGTCCTTGCGGGCCAGCTCGACGGCGTTCATGAACGCGGCGCCACCGATGATGGCCGTCCCGTGTTGATCGTCGTGGAAGACCGGGATGTCGAGGCGTTCCTTGAGCGTCTCCTCCACGTAGAACGCTTCTGGCGCCTTGATGTCTTCGAGGTTGATGCCGGCGACGGTCGGTTCGAGCAGTTCGCAAAATCGGATCACGTCTTCCGGATCCTCGGAGCCAACCTCGAGATCGAAGACGTCGATGTCGGCGAAGCGTTTGAAGAGCACGGCTTTGCCCTCCATCACCGGCTTCGAACCGAGTGGACCGATGTTGCCCAGGCCGAGAACGGCCGTGCCGTTGGAGACGACGGCCACCAGGTTGCCTCGGTTGGTGTAGCGGAAGGCCAACTCCGGGTCCCTGGCGATCTCGAGGCTCGGCTCGGCTACGCCCGGTGTGTATGCCAACGACAGATCGGCCTGCGTTGCCGTGGGCTTGGTGGCGCGGATCTCGGTCTTCCCGGGTCGCCCCCGGGAGTGGTACTCGAGAGCCTCCGAAAAGCGGGTCTTGTCAGTCATGTCTCCGAGGCTACGCCGATAGTGCCCATTCGACGTGGGGTCGGAAAACCCCCACAACGGCCCAAAAGGCCCTCCCCGACAACGGCTCCCGGTGCGATGATTGGGTACGAGCCAACTGGGAGGACTGGCCATGAAGCTCAGCCTGCATCTCGCCGAGGACGACACGTTCACGGTGGTTCACGCCGAACTCGACCTGCGAGGCGATCACTTCGAGGCGACGGGCCGAGCTCGTCGCAACCCCACGGATCCGCCTGTGCCCGTCGTTGGCGAGGAACTCGCCGTCGCCAGGGCGCTCCAGGACCTGACCCATCAGCTCATGGACGCGGCGCAACACAAGATCGAGGCGTTCGCACACGGCTGATGATCAGCCGGTGATGTATCGCTCCAGCTCTTCGATCATGAATTTCTGCTCGGAGATCACGGCGCGCACGATGTCTCCGATCGAGACCAGACCCACCAGTTCGTCGCCGTCCAGCACGGGCAGGTGACGGATCCGCTTGTCGGTCATCAGCGCCATGCACTCGTCGACCGAGGTCTCGGGGGACACGACGAGCACTTTCGACGTCATGATCTCCGACACCGTGGTCTCGTGCGATGACCGATCGAACAGGATCACCTTCCTGGCGTAATCCCGCTCCGAAAGGATGCCGCAGAGCCCACCGTCATCGGTGACCACGATGGCGCCCACTCCCTTGTCGGCCATCACCGAAAGTGCATCGAAGACGTTTGAATCCGGTCTGATCGTCCAGACCGATCCGCCCTTCCCTTGCAGGATCTGGGCCACTGTCTGCATGCGTCCTCCTGTCGGCTACTGACACGAAATTACCAAGACAGAGCCGGGCTGCGCGTCCGCGCCGTAGATTGCCGCCACCAGCGCCAGGGAGAACGTTGCTCGATCCGTCCAAATGGATAGATGCGATCCCGCTGATGATCGACCAGCTCGGCAACGGGCTCGTCATCGGGATCATCATCGGAATCACCTCGATCGGGCTGTCGCTCGTGTTCGGGGTAACCCGCCTCGTCAACTTCGCCCACGGCGACCTGGTGACGCTCGGAGCCGTGTTCGCCCTTGTGTTCTCGCGTCCTTCCGGTGCGACCAACCCGGCTGGTCTCGACCTTCCGTTCGGGGTGGCCATTGCGATCGCCATCGTCGGTGGCGGCCTTGTCGGAGCGGGCCTGGAGCTGGGCCTGTTCCGCCCACTCCGGCGACGAAACGTTGGAGGGGTGACGCTGTTGATCGTGACGATCGGGCTCGCCTTCGCAGTTCGCCACGCGATTCAGATCTGGATCGGCGGTTCGCCCGTGGCCTACCCACTGGCTCCCGAGCGACAGCAGACCTATCTCGGTTTTCTCGACATGACTCCACGCGACGCGCTGATCGTCGTCGCCTCGATCATCATCATGGTGGGCATCGGACTGTTCCTCTCGGTGACTCGAACCGGGACCGCGATGCGCGCCGTCGCCGACAACGAATCGCTGGCGGAGTCCTCCGGCATCAACGTCGACCGGGTGATCCTCACGGCGTGGGTTCTGGGCGGAGCGCTTGCCGCGACCGGAGGTGTCTTCCAGGGAATGACCACCACCGTGCGCTGGAACATGGGCTTCCTGCTCCTTCTGCTCATGTTCGCCGGAGTCATTCTCGGCGGCATCGGCAGCCCGTTCGGGGCGATGGTCGGAGGCGTGCTCATCGGCCTCATCACCGAGGTGTCCACGTCAACCCCGCTGCTCGAAGGCCGCACCGACCTGAAGTTCGCCGTAGCTATGGGCGTGATGGTGATCATCCTGCTCGTGAGGCCACAGGGCCTGCTCGGAACCCGGGAGCGAGTGTCATGACCGGACTCGGCACCGCATCGAAACCCGTCTCGCGGGTACTGGGCGCTGCCGTCACCATGGCTGCCCTCCTGTGGCTGGGGTTCTCCGCGGGATGGGCATGGGCCGTGATCACCGGAGTGCTGATCAAGGCAGGCATCTACGCCGTGTCGGCGATGGGGCTCAACGTCCACTTCGGGTTCACGGGACTCCTCAACTTCGGCCATGTCGGGTTCATGCTGGTGGGGGCGTACACAACGACTCTGCTCCTCCCCCATTCGTTGGGCCGGGCATCCGAGCCGGCGGGCTCCTGGCCGCTGTGGGCTGCTCTGCTGGCCGGGATGGCAGCGGCCGCCGTGCTCGGGCTGTTGCTGGGGATTCCCACGCTGCGTCTTCGCGGCGACTACCTGGCCATCGCCACCATCGCCATCGCCGAGATCCTCCGCTTCCTGGCCCGTTCGTTCGAGTTCGTCGGCAAGACCTTCGGTGTGCTCGGCTTCAGCGGAACATTGCAGGAGTCCCGGCCTGACTTCATCACGAGTTGGGCCAGGTCGCTCGACGTGCCGCCTTCCCGGTTCTGGCTGCTCATCACCGTGTGGCTGGTCGTCCTGGGCGTCTACCTGGTGTCACGGTGGCTGCTGCGCTCGCCGTGGGGGCGAGTGCTGCGGGCCATTCGCGAGGACGAGGATGCCGCACGGGCCCTCGGCAAGAACGTGTTCTGGTACAAGATGCAGTCGTTGATGATCGGCGGTGCTCTCGGCGGTCTGGCAGGCGGTCTCCTCGCCTTCGATCTCACCCAGATCAACCCCCTCAGCTTCCAGGCCCAGGAGACGTTCTTCGTGTGGACGATCCTGATACTCGGCGGAGCGGCCTCGATCGCAGGCCCGATCGCAGGCAGTGTGATCTTCTGGGTGGTACTCACGCAGACCGACGACCTCGCCGCGTCGCTTCTCGGAGACCTCTCGTCGGCGACGATCGCAGGCCTCCGGTTCGTACTCGTTGGTCTGTTGATCATGGCGATCATGGTGTTCCGGCCCCAGGGTCTGTTTGGGAAGCGAGAGGAGCTGTCTCTTGACATCCAGTGAGGCGATCCTGACTGTGCGCTCTGTCCGCAAGGCCTTTGGCGGCGTGGTTGCCGTGAACGTCGAGCGTCTCGGTGTCGAACCGGGCCGCATCACATCACTGATCGGCCCCAACGGTGCGGGCAAGACGACGCTCTTCGACATCGTCACCGGATTCGTTGCGGCAGATGGCGAGATCCTCTTCAACGGATTACCCATCCACGGCAAGCCGACTCACGCCATCGCCCGTCAGGGCCTCGTTCGGACTTTCCAGCTGACGCGGGCTCTGGGCCGGATGTCGGTGCTCGAGAACATGATGCTGGCCTCCCCCGACCAGCCAGCGGAGCGACTGGGTGGTCTGGTGAGGTCGGCATTCAAAGTCCGGGAACTGGAGACCGACGTACGAGCTCGCGCCGGGGAGCTCCTCGAGCGGTTCAACCTCACGCACCTCAGCGACGAGTATGCAGGCCGGCTGTCTGGCGGGCAGAAGAAGCTGCTCGAGCTGGCCCGGGCTCTCATGAACCGGCCCCGCATGGTGTTGCTCGACGAACCGATGGCCGGTGTCAACCCGGCACTCGGCGAGCAACTCCTCAGCTACGTCCAGGAGCTTCGAGACGAAGGCATGACGTTCCTGCTGGTGGAGCACGACATGGACGTGATCATGCGGGTGTCCGAGCGGGTGGTCGTCATGTCAGACGGCAAGATCATCGCCGACGGCACCCCCGGTGCAGTCCGCACCGATCCTGCGGTCATCACGGCCTATCTCGGCGAACACGGCGCCGAGGTGGTCGCATCGGTGGAGGAGGACGAGCGGTGAGCGCCCTGCTGTCGGTGTCGGGTCTCCATGCCGGCTACACCAAGGACGTGATGATCCTGCGAGGGACGTCGCTGGAGCTGTCGAAGGGCGAATTGGTCGTCATCATTGGCCCCAACGGGGCCGGCAAGTCGACCTTGATCAAGGCCATCTTCGGTCTGCTGAAGCCATCTCGCGGATCGGTGACTCTCGAGGGTGAGGACATCGCGGGTTTGATGCCCCATTCGATCGTTGCCCGTGGCGTGGGATACGTGCCACAGGTTGCCAACGTCTTCCCCAGCCTCACTGTCGAGGAGAACCTCGACATGGGGGCCTACCTCCAACCCCGACAGGCTGCTGCCAGACGCCGCGAGCTCTTCGAGTGGTTCCCCCTGCTCAAAGAGCGACGCAAGACCCGGGCCGGCAAGCTCTCGGGCGGGCAACGTCAGCTGGTGGCGCTCGCCAGGGCGTTGATGCCGGATCCCAAGGTTCTGCTGCTCGACGAGCCGTCCGCGGGGCTGTCCCCAGCCAACGTCGACGAGATCTTCCAGCGAATCGGCGAAATCAACGGGCGGGGAGTCTCGATGGTGATGGTCGAGCAGAACGCTCGCCGGGCCCTCGTGAACGCCGACCGCGGGTACGTCCTCGACCAGGGCACCAACGCCTACTCGGGGCCCGGTCGCGACCTGCTCCACGACCCGAAGGTGATCGAGCTGTATCTGGGCGGGAAATGACGCTTCAGACGCGACTGCGGGGGAAGCCGAAGCCTCCCCCACAGATCAGTCAAGCGTGGTCTCAGCCGCCGACGAGCGACACCTGCTCGGTGTCCCCGTCCTCGGTGTACTGCCAGATCTGATAGAGGGCAGTTCCCGGGTCGCCGACCGAGTCGAAGTCGATCTCTCCCGAAGCACCCACGTAGTCGAAGTCGACACCATTGCGGGCCAGTTCGAGACAGGCCACGCCGATGCACTTCTCGCCGCCGCCTGAGGCTGCCGCGATGTTCTCCTTGATGGACGGCCCACTGCCATCACCCATCTCGCCGGCGAGGATGATCAGCCATGCCGCGTCGTACGACTGCGGTGCGAACAGGGTGAACTCCATCCCGTAGGCGGCCTCATAGTTGGCCGTGAACGTGTCGATGGCGTCGCCGGTCGGCGATGCCGGTGCCGTGCCCTGGAACCCGGCCACGATCGATGGATCCGACGGGAAGGCGGTCTCCGGGAAGGTCGGGTCGAGCATGCCATCGGTGTAGAACCACGGCACGTCGAGCAGGCCCTGCTCGAAGGCTGCCGTGTGGATCAGCGCACCGGTCGCGGGGAAGCAAATGCAAACCACGGCATCTGCGTCAGCCTGGGCAAGCGTCGTCACCTCAGCGGAGTAGTCGGGCGCCTCGGGCGCATATGGCGTGCTGGTCACGACCGTTCCACCGAACGCACCTTCGAAGGCCTCGAAGAGCCCCTGTCCGTAGCTGTCCTGGCGGTAGATGACGGCCACGCTCGATGCTCCCGAGTTCTCGACGAGTTGGGCAGTGAAGGCACCCTGCAGCGCGTCCGACGGAGCCGTCCGGAAGTACCAGCCGTCATCCGCCAGCGTCGTGAACTGCGCCGAAGTGTTTGACGGGCTCACCTCGACGACCTCGCTCTGGGCGAGGAGGTCGATGATGGACAGCGAGATGCTCGAGCCGGCCGCACCGACGACGCCGCCTACGCCCTGGGCGATGGCGTCGTTTGCCGCGTCCTGCGCCACCTGCTCGGCCGTACCGGAGTCGAGTGCCAGATAGGCGATCTGTTCGCCGTTGACGCCACCGGAAGCGTTCGCTTCATCCACGGCGAGACGCACAGAGTTCTCCATTGCCGGCCCGAACGCGGCGAGATCACCGGTGAGGGGCAGGATCGAGGCCATCACGAGCTGGCCTCCTTCGTCTGCGATCGTGGTGGTCGTGGCCTGGGTTGTGCCGTCAGCCGCCGTTGTGGTCGTTGTGTCGGCGTCTGCGTCGTCGCCGCCACATGCCGCGGCGACGAGCGCCAGGACGGCCAGCAGGGCGATGACAGGGATACGCTTCTTCATCGCGCTTCGCTCTCTTTCGTTCGACTGGGTAATCAAGAAGACCCTCAGACGGTGCCGAGGGCTGACGGGATCGTAGTAGCGGTTTTCGCGTTCGGGAACCGTCAATCGCCGTCGAACACGCCAGGCGGACCGGTGATCACGGAACGCCGTGTGGGATAGGCGAGCTCGACGTTCGGGGTCGCGGCGATGGCGTGAAGCAGCGACCGCCAAATGGCCTGCTCGACGGAACGCCGCGATCGGGCAGGAACGAGCAGGCGGCCGGTGATCTCGACCCCGGAGTCGCGCACCGTGACGTAGGTGGTTGGGGTCAGGTGGGTGTATTTGATGTCATAGCGCAACGCCGCCATTCGAAGCCTGCGTGCGACCTCGCCGGAAGTCGTCTCATGGGCCTGCTCGCCCAGGGCCTCCAGCATGAGTCGCTCGGCCTCCTCCCAATCCGACTCGAACGTCACCAGGAACGGAATCTCATGCCACAGGAACTCAAATCCCTCGGTGTAGTTGGCGAGCGAGTGGGTGAACAGCAAGCCATTTGGAATGTGGAGGATCCGACCCGTCGACTGGTCAG
>JABDMN010000174.1 GCA_013001485.1 Acidimicrobiia bacterium | reverse complement strand
ATCGAGGTCGAGTGAGCCGCGTCACCGTCGGCGTCGATCTCGGAGGGACGAAACTGGCTGTAGTCCGGCTCAGCGATGGCGCGATCGAAGCGCGAGAACGGCTGGCCAACACCGCCTTCAGCGACGGTCTTGTCGCCTGCGCCATCGCCGGTGTCGCTTCGGCGTGGACGGATGAGGTCGAGGCGATCGGCGTGGGAGTGGCCGGGCTGGTGAGGTGGCCCGACGGCGTTTTCGTGTGGGGTCCCCATGTTGCTGGGCACGACGTCTCTCTCCGCACCGAACTCGAATCACACTTCGGGGTACCCGTCGTCGTCGACAACGATGCGAACGTGACGCTACATGCCGAGGCGATCACGGGTGCGGCCGTGGATCGCGACGACGCCGTCTTGGTGACGCTGGGCACGGGGATCGGAGGAGCCGTCCTGGCGGGTGGTGCGATTCAGCGCGGAGGCTCTTTCGCTGGTGAGTTCGGCCACATCGCCGTTGCAGCCGACGGTGAGCCGTGTGCGTGCGGCCGGTCGGGCTGCTGGGAGACCATGGCGTCGGGACCCGCCCTCGCCCGACTGGCTTTACGCGAGGCGGCACGGGACGCGCAGAGCACATTCGCCCGTGCGATGCCGTCGAGCGGGATACCCGAGGCTGTCCTCGCATTGGCCGCCACTGGCGACACCACGTCGACCCGACTGGTAAACGAGGTTGGTGTGGCCCTGGGCCACGGCCTGGTGATACTGACCACCGTGCTCGATCCGCAGGTGATCGTCGTCGGTGGTGGGTTCGGTTCGGCGGCCGGTGATCTACTCCTCGATCCGGCTCGGGAAGCGCTGGCTGCAGGACTCCACGGTCAGCCGCATAGGTCGGCGCCACCTATCGTTACCGCGCACCATGGGTCAGATGGTGGGGCGATCGGCGCCGCTCTTGTGGCCCGGGGCGCAGTCGAGGAGGAACCGTCGTGAGCGAACCGGAGACCGATCGGGACTGGAAGGATGGGTCCAAGGAGGCCCTTCTCGCCTTTCCCAATCTCGCCAAGCTCCTATTCCGGCTGATGCGTGACACCCGGGTGCCGGCTCGGCCCAAGATCACCGCAGGTCTGGCCGCGGCGTACGTCGCCAGTCCCATCGATGCGATCCCGGACTTCATCCCGTTCATCGGCCAGGTCGACGACGTGCTGCTGGCGGCGTTCGCCGTTCACCGGCTGATCCAGTCGGTCGACCCCGACGTGGTTGCCGAGCACTGGGATGGCTCGGGTGACGCCTACGAAGTGGTTGCCGGCATCCTGGAGTGGGGGGCCGATCTGGTGCCCAAGCCGATCCGACGGATGCTGGGCTGAGCGTTGCCGGCTCAAGCCTCATACCCATGAGTGTCATCGCCTGGCTGCTCGACTCCGACCCTGCAATTCGCTGGCAGGTCCTCGATGGCATCCAAGGCCGTCCGGAGGGGGAGTGGGGTCCGGTCAGAGCTGCGATCGAGACAGAAGGCTGGGGGGCCCGGCTCCTCGACCTCGAGGACTCCGACGGAAGCTGGGCCGGCGGCGCGCACTTCCCGGGTGACTTCACCGAGGAAGACTGGCGGGCGATGGCCGTGAACGGTCAGCCATGGACCGCAACCAGCCACAGTCTCACCCAGCTCCGGGAGTTCGGCCTCCTTCCCACGACCCAGAGAGCACGGGACATGGTGCGACTGATCGGTGAGAACTGTCGCTGGGATCACGCCTCAGAGCGGTATTGGGAGGGCGAGGTCGAGCCATGTATCAACGGCATGACGGTGGCCAACGGCGCATACTTCGGCGTCGACGTCTCGGCGATCGTCGATCGCCTGCTCGAAGAACGGCTGGCTGATGGCGGCTGGAACTGCGAGGCGGAGAACGGCTCGCTGCGGACCTCGTTCGACACCACGATCAACGTTCTCGAGGGCTTGCGCGAATTCGATCGAGCCACCGGCGGATCAACGGCGACGAGAGACGCTCGCCGTGGGGCCGAGGAGTATCTCCTAGAACGGGAGTTGTTCCGGCGTCTCACCACGGGCGAGCCGGCTGACCCCGACTACCTCTTGTTGCGCAACCCGTGGCGGTGGCAGTACGACGTCCTGCGCGGCGTCGACTACTTCCGCAGCACTGCCGCCGATCCCGATCCCAGGCTGGGCGCGGCGCTGGACCATGTGGCTTCTCGGCGTCGCTCTGATGGGAAGTGGGCACTCGCGAAGACTCCGAAGGGCAAGGCCTGGTTCGATGTCGACGATGGTCCCGGGGAGCCATCGCGGTGGGTGACTCTCCGCGCGTTGCGGGCTCTGCGATGGGCAGGCCGCGAGGACGACTGAACTAGAGGCGGTCGAGAGCCTTCTTGATGCCCCGCACCGCCTGGAGAATGCGGTGCTCGTTCTCCACCAAAGCAAACCGCACGTGGCGGTCTCCCGACGGGCCGAAGCCCACGCCGGGACTCACTGCCACCTTGGCGTCGCGGAGCAGCATCTTGGTGAACTCCATCGATCCCATCGAGTCGTAGGGGCCCGGAATCTCGGCCCAAACGAACATCGTGCCTTTCGGTGGGGATACCTTCCACCCGGCGCGGTCGAGCCCATCGATGAGCGCATCGCGTCGGGCCAGATAGATGTCATTCACCTCGTGCACGTAGTCGTCACACTCGTTGAGGGCGATGATCGATGCGATCTGGATCGGCTGGAAGGTGCCGTAGTCGAGATACGACTTCAGCTTGGCGAGGGCTCCCACCATTGCGGGGTTGCCAACCACGAAACCGACTCGCCAGCCCGCCATGGAGTGTGATTTCGACAACGTGTAGAGC
>JABDMN010000051.1 GCA_013001485.1 Acidimicrobiia bacterium | reverse complement strand
GCCTTGGTACGGAAGCCAAGGGTCCTCGTTCTCGACGACGCCACCTCCGCCGTCGACCCCTCGGTCGAGTCCAGGATCCTCCGCGGGCTCCGCTCGGCCGAGCTGCCGTCGACCGTGATCGTCGTGGCATATCGCCGGTCGTCGATCGTCCTCGCCGACGAAGTCGTCTACATCGAGAACGGGAGGATCGTCGCTCACGGCAGCCACGAGTCCGTGGTGCAGAGTGCTCCGGGGTACGCCGACCTCCTCCAGGCCTATGAGCGCGATGCCGAGGAACGGGCGGCGAGGGGCACATGAAGACCCGGCACGCCTTGACCATGGCGATCCGCCGGGCCCCAGCGCTGAGCAAGGGTCTGCGTCTCACGGTCTTCTTCGCCGTTGCCGGGACTGCGCTTCAGGTGATGATCCCGGTCCTCGTCCAGCAGATCGTCGACCTCGAGATCCTCTCCGATGAGGGGCCGGATCTCGGTGGTCTTCTCCAGAAGGCCGGCATCGCTCTCGCCGCGATGGCGCTGGCGGCGTGGGCGGGCCGGGAGGCAATCGTCCGGCTGTCCATTTCGTCATCGACCGGGCTCGCCGACCTCCGGGTGTCCACCTTCGAGCACATCCACTCCCGGTCCGTGCTGCACACCCAGTCCGAGAGACGCGGAGCGCTCGTCAGCAGAGTCACGTCCGACATCGAGACCATCCAGGACTTCATGGAGTGGGGTGGCATCGGGCTGATGGTGGGGACCGCCCAGGTGACCCTGGCACTGATGGTGATGCTCGTCTACGACTGGCTACTCACGTTGCTCGTCATCGGCGCCGTCATGATCTATGGCCTTCTCGTCGGCTGGTTCCAGCGGATCCTGGCCAGGGCCCACGATCGGGTACGGGTCACCGTCGCAGCCGCACTGGGAGCCATGTCGGAGGCGATCTCTGGGCTGCCGATCATCCGCGCCTACGGCGCTGAGCGCACCACGATGGAGAAGGTCAGTTCAGCTCTGGATGCCGAATTCAACGCCGAATACCGGACGGCACGGTTCGGTGCCGCCCTCTTCTCCAGCGCAGATCTGTTCGCCGGCGGGATCACGGCAATGGTGATCGGCGTGGGCGTCGTCACCGGCACCACGGCAGGCCGACTCCTGGCGTTCCTGTTCCTCGTCAACCTGATGATCGAGCCCGTCCAGACGCTGGTGGAGACCCTCGACTCGGCACAGTCGGCAGGAGCCGGATTGCGCCGCATCCTCGGTGAGCTCGACACCGAGGTCGAGATCGTCGACCCGCCAGACGGAGAACCGCTTCCGGACCGACCACTCGACGTCGTAGTCGACGGGCTGAGGTTTCAGTACCCGCAGGGCCCGGTCGCCGTGGCCGATGTGACTGTCGCCATCGAGTCGGGCAAACGAGTAGCAGTGGTGGGTGAGACCGGGTCCGGGAAGACGACTTTTACGAAGCTCATCACCAGGTTGCTCGATCCGAGCGAGGGCCGGATCCTCATCGGCGGGGTTCCGGTCGATCGGGTTCGGTTCAGCGACCTCCGCAGCCGGGTGGCGTTCGTCCCCCAGGAGGGATTTCTCTTCGATGCCAGCATCCTCGAGAACGTCCGGTACGGACGCCCCGATGCGTCTGATGGCGAAGTGCACGAGGCATTCGATGATCTCGGGCTGGGCGGCTGGCTCACCGAGTTGCCAGACGGCGCGGCGACACAGGCGGGGGAGAGGGGCGGGCAGCTGTCGGCCGGGGAGCGTCAGCTGGTTGCCCTGGTTCGAGCCTGGCTGGCGCGTCCGGACCTGCTCGTGCTCGACGAGGCGACGTCGGCCGTCGACCCGGTTCTCGAGGTGCGGCTTCGGAACGCCATCGAGACGCTGAGCCGTGGGCGTACGACGATCACGGTGGCGCACCGGCTCTCCACGGCGGAGACAGCCGACGAAGTGATCGTGTTTGACGGAGGCCGTGTCGTCGAACGCGGCCCCCACGCCACCCTGGTGGCGGCGGGCGGTGTCTATGCGGCTCTGCATGCAGACTGGTCAGCGGGAACGGTGGCGATCTGACGATGACCGACGAACAGCAGTCCGAGGATTACGAGGAGCTCTTCAACGAGCTCAGGCAGGAGACGGCAGGACAGCGCGCTCCGAGCGGCTGGACGGCGGTCATCGGCATCGGTGCGGTGGCAGTCCTCATGGTCAGCGCCGCCTTTGCCCTTGCTCGGCTCGGGCCGGGGGCGCCGATCTCCTCAGCCGGGGATGTCGATCACACCGCTGCACGCGCCCCGAACGTCTCGTTCGTTCTCATCACCGAGGGGGAGAAGGAGCTCGCTGACCTCGTGGATCTCCACCTGGCGTACTTCCGCTGGTTGGCGTACCACCCGCAGGACTCGGCGGAGGTGCGGCGATCATTGACGGTGCGCTCTCCCGCTTTCGAGCGAGTCGAGGAGGTGATGGCGGCACTGGCACGGGTCGACCACAGGGTCGATATCGGAGAGCTCCGGGTGGCGTCGCTCGATATCGTCGAGGGGTCAGCGGCGATCGGCACCATCACCGTGGAAATCGAGGGGCGCTCGGACGGTCGCCGTGTCACCGAACTGCTGTCTGACGGGTCGATCGTCTCGGAGGTCGACACGGTCGAGGAGTTCACTGCCCGCATCACGCTCAAGCAGTCGACCGGTCCGAGCGACCTCAACTGGCGTGTCAGCGAGATGGCCGGCGTGCCGTTCTTCGAGTCTCAGTAGATCTCGGGGACGAAGGTCTGGTCAGAGAGCGGCGGACGAACATACCCCTCGTCCTGTCGCGGGGGCAGCTCGAGCTCCCGTGGCGGTGTCTCCACGTAGGGGATCTGGCTGAGCAGGTGAGCGATCGTATTCAACCGGGCACGCTTCTTGTCGTCGGCGTTGACGACGTACCAGGGAGCCTGCTTGATGTCGGTGTGCTTGAACATCTCGTCCTTGGCCCGTGAGAAGTCAACCCACTTCTTGCGAGCTTCGAGGTCCATCTCCGACAGCTTCCAACGCTTGCGGGGATCGTGCATCCGATCCTGGAACCGCGTCTCCTGGACGTCGTCGGAAACGGAGAACCAGTACTTCAACAGGATGATCCCGGATCGCACCAGCATCCGCTCGAACTCCGGGCAGGACCGCAAGAACTCCTGGTACTGCTGTGGAGTGCAGAATCCCATGACCGGCTCGACGAGGGCCCGGTTGTACCAGGACCGGTCGAAGAGGACCATCTCGCCGGCGGCCGGGAGCTGCGCGACGTAGCGCTGGAACCACCACTGGGTCTTTTCCTGCTCGGAAGCAGTCCCCAGAGCGACAACACGCACGATGCGGGGATTGGTGCGCTCCTGGAGGCGTTTGATGACGCCACCCTTTCCGGCGGCGTCGCGGCCTTCGAAGAGCACGACCACGCGGATACCTTCCCGCCTGATGTGCGCCTGAAGCTTCACGAGCTCGGTCTGCAGCCTGCGCAGCTCGAGTTCGTACTCTTTTCGCTTCAGCTTCGGCTTCGCCTCGACATCGGGTCGATTGGAAGCAGTGAACATGTCCTTGGGCGTGTAGTCGGTCATCGTGATAAGCGTACCAATTCGCGTGGTGGTCCCGTCCAGCCGCCGTGTTGGAGCGACGGATAGGCTCGCCTCATGTCCGACCAGGTGCATGACACAGAGCGGTGGTTCATCAAGAGGGGTGTACCTCACTTCATCGCCTCGTACAACGCCCGCGAGGACGTTTTCACCAGGGCGCTGCCTTTCCTGATCGTCGCTTTCCTCTTCTCCGCCATCAGCGCCATCGATCTCGAGTGGCCCTGGTGGGGGATAGCTCTTGCCATCGGCGGCGGGCTTGGTCTGCTCATCGGCATCTGGGGACTCATCAACAGAGGCCGGGGCAGGGCGCCGATGACGCCACCGACCAGTGTCGGCGGAGTCGAGCTCGCCGTATTCGTCCTCGTCCCCGCCGTCCTACCTCTTGTCTTCGGGGGCGATCTGGCCGGCGTCGGCATCACCGTCCTCGCCCAACTCGTGGTTCTGGCCGTCGTCTACGTCGTCACCAGCTACGGCCTGGTTGCAATCTCGCGGTGGGCGGCGGGTCAGATGATCCGGTCCTTGGCCCAGACCGTGCGGCTGTTCACCCGTGGTCTGCCGCTTCTGCTCCTCGGCTTCATGTTTCTGTTCATCAACGCCGAGGCGTGGCAGTCAGCCGGCCGCCTCGATCACAGCCTGCTGATAGCAGTGATCGCGCTCTTCATCGTCTTGGCCGCCGTCTTCCTCGCCACCCAGGTCGCCCGCGAGGTCGAGGGTGTCCAGCACTTCGACGGTTGGGACGAGGTGGCGCCACTCCTTGGTGAGACCCCACTGGCGGGTGCGACGTCCGTCGACGCCTTCGACCCGCCGCGGCTCAGCCGCCGGGAATGGGGGAACGTCGGTCTGGTGGTTTTCGTCAGCCAGAGCTTCCGCATCATCCTGGTGAGTGCGCTCGTCGCCGGGTTCTTCGTGGCTCTTGGTCTTCTGATCATTCGTCCCGAAACCATCGCCTTGTGGACCGGCGCCGAACCATCGCTCATGTGGCGGGAGTTCACCTGGTTTGGCCAATCGATCCACCTGACCGAGGAGCTGGTGTCGGTTGCCGTGTTCCTTGCCGGCTTCGCCGGGCTGTATTTCAGTGTGTACACCGCGACGGATCCGGGCCTTCGCGCCGAGTTCTTCGATGACACCGTGGGAGAGGTGCGCCAGACCGTGGCTGTCAGGGCCG
Organism: Acidimicrobiia bacterium; assembly: GCA_013001485.1. GTDB lineage: Bacteria > Actinomycetota > Acidimicrobiia > Spongiisociales > UBA5794 > JABDIW01. The sequence continues at coordinate 1,114 of JABDMN010000051.1, read as the reverse complement.
CCTATCGACAGCTGGTGTGACGGCATCGCGGCGAGACGAGCCGGTACACTTACTTGCGATCTGCAACTACTTCTGAGAGGACTCACAATGAGCGTTGTCATCCTGATCGGGCGCATCATGTTCGCCATGATCTTCATGGGATCCGGTCTGGCCGGACACCTGATGTCCGCCGACGACACTGCGGCGTATGCCGAGAGCAGGGGAGTGAAGAGCGCCAAGATGCTGACGCAAGTGAGCGGCGTCCTGATCGCCCTTGGCGGGATCGCTGTCATCCTCGGTATCTGGATCGATCTGGCCGCGATCGGCATCGCCGCCTACGTGTTGATCACCGGCTTCATGGTGCATCACTTCTGGACCGACGAGGACCCGATGACGCAGCAAGTCGAGATGAGCATGTTCATGAAGAACCTCTCCATCGCAGGTGGCGCCCTCATCCTCTTCGGGTTTGCCGCTGCAGCCGGTGAGGGCCTCGGCCTCACCATCACCGGACCCGTGTTCGACTTCAACCTCTAGAGCCGAAGAGAGCGTCTGAGCGATGAAGGGGCCGGTGACGGCCCCTCCATCGCGTGTGAGCCGCATACCGCCAAGATCCTCTACGAGCTCTTCCCGCGGTGCCCTACTTTCGCGAGAGGACATCCATTAGGAGGGACATCGTGATCGCGAAGCTGGACGTGAGGATCGTGCACCTGGGGCCCCTCCACGTTGTCGCCGCGACCGGGTACGGCGAGCACCCCGAGGACGAGGCATGGGAGATAATCCTTGCCTTTGCGCGCGAGCACGGCCTGGAACCGTGGTCAGGTCGACATCGGTTCTTTGGTTTCAACCACCCCTCGCCTCCGGAGTGCCCTCCCGAGCCAGGATCCGAGTACGGCTACGAGCAGTGGATGACGGTCGACGGGTCGGTCGACGTCGAGGCTCCGCTCGAGTTGAAAGAGGTAGTCGGTGGGCAATACGCAGTGACCCATTGCACCGGGCTCGAGAACATCTCCGGCATGTGGCGAGAGCTGGCTGACTGGGTCACCGACCACGGCTATGAGTGGGCTCCCGGTGTCATCGAGGGACTCGAAGAGGTGCTCACGCCGATCGACACACCGTTGGACGAGTGGGAGATCGA
>JABDMN010000040.1 GCA_013001485.1 Acidimicrobiia bacterium | reverse complement strand
CACCATCAGCTGGGCGATGCGATCACCTCTGTCGATGTCTATCGGCTCCTGACCCAGGTTTATCAAGATGACTCTCAGCTCGCCCCGATACCCCGAATCGACGAGACCCGGGCCGTTCACAACGCTGAGCCCTTGGCGGGCAGCCAGACCGCTGCGTGGAACGACGAGACCTGCGAATCCGGCGGGAATGGCGACAGCGACCCCGGTCGGCACCATGCGGCGCTCCCCCGCCTCGAGCCGGCAGGTCTCGGCCGACCGCAGGTCAACAGCGCCATCGCCGGGGTGAGCGCGTTCGGGGACAGGAAGGCCTTGATCTAGCCGGATCAGCGGTATCTTCATCTCTGGGCCGATTCTTCCGATAGGGACACGTGAGCCGCAAACCTAACCAGCCACCGCCGCCGGATCAGACCGGGGAGTGGTTTCTCAACGTCGTCACGCCTACGAGCGAGATCCCGGTCCCGGGCGAATTGGCGGCTCCTTACGTGCCAACTCCGGCGCATCCCACCGATTCCGGGCCCGCCGATCTCTATGACCCCATCGATGACACCTTCACCGATTGGGAACCAACCAAGATGTCGAAGGTCTATCGCTCGCGGCGCACCTGGCGCTGGTCGATCATCTTCAGCGCACTGTTCATCGCAGCGATTGTGGGAACGGCCATGTTGTGGGCGCCTCGCTACGCCGAGGACCAGGTCGAGGAGCGCCGCACCGAGTTCGGAGAGCTGGCACTGGCTCTTCAGGGAACGCTGCCGGCAGCAGCCGACGCGATCGGCCCTGTGACAGGGCCCGATTCCACTGAGGCGCTGACTGCGATCAACGCAATCGCCGGGCTCCAGGACGCCGCTACGAATCTCGACCGACTCGCCACCGAAGACCACCCATCAGGGCTTCCGTTCATCGGCCCCGATCCTGGCGATGAGCTCGAGCCCATCCGGGCCCGCGCTGCCCGCCTTGCTCCCCTGGCCGACAGCCTCGGAAGAAGGTTGACCGAAGCCGTCACATACCGGACGATCGCCGACGACGCCTTCCTCCTCCCTGACCTGCCGGTCGAGGCGGACTCTGCCGCGACTTCGGCTCTCTCTGTGTCTCTCGCCACCACGCTTGCCGACACCGTTGGAGTGGCGGCGGCATTGCCGACAGATCCCGCCTTCGAGCCTCATCGTGCCTATCTCGACGCCGCGACTGCCCGCTATGAGCAGTGGCAAGCCGAGTATCTCGATGCGCTGCGCCGCGACGACGCCCTCAACGCCGGGGGCCTGGCCGACGAGATGGACGCAATCCTCATCGGTCTCGACGATGCGCTCACCGAGTCTCTCGAGGGCCTTCGAGTAGCACTGCTGCAACACGTGCAGGACCTGGATCGGGAATCGGTCGAGGTTCAGATCCTCGCCGCCGGCTGATTCAGGCCCGCGAAGCGTCCTCTTCGAGAGCCGCTACCTCACGTTCGAAGTCCTCTGGTGCCGTGAACTCCTTGTACACGGAGGCAAACCGCAGATAGGCCACCTCGTCGGCGGCTCGGAGGCCATCGAGGATGATTCGCCCGATCGCTTCGGTCGAGATCTCAGCCCCCGACACTGCGGCCGTCTCGATATCGGACACCAGGCTGTTCAACAACGCGTCGTCGACTGGACGATCGGCGATTGCCCTTTCGATTCCGCTGCGGACCTTCTCGGCGTCGAAGGGTTGCCGTGATCCGTCCCTCTTGATGACGATGGCGGCCACGGGACGTTCGTACGTCGTGAAACGGTGACCGCACCGCGTGCACTCGCGACGACGACGGATGGCAGATTCGGTCGTCGAGGGGCGGCTATCGACGACGCGGGTGTCGTCGTGCTGACACAGGGAACAGCGCATGGCCGCCGAGCGTAGTCACGCCCGACGGCCACGCGAGTAGGCCCGTCTTCGGTTGCGGAGTCACCCGACGGGCACGTCCAGCAGGTCGCCGGGTTGGATGAGCGAGCCGATGCCGTTGTGCTGCTTGATCTCGAAGACCAAGCCAGTCACGTCGCCATCCGGTCCGGCGTGGGCACGGGCAATGTCCCATACCGTGTCGCCGGGCCGTACGACGTACTCCACCGTCGGCACGATCCCATCCTCAGGCCCCGACGCGAGACCGGCAGACGCAAGGAGGATCACCAGAGCCACGAACAGTGTGGAAATGATGACCAGCACCCGTGACGGGAAGGTCAATCGTCGCAACATCTGAGGTCCTCCTTGCTTCTTGTTTCCGGTCCGTGTCGGGCACTTGCCCGACTGGTGGTCACCGTATCTGGAGGGTGTGACAGGAACTGTCGACCCCCCTCAGTGACCAAGACACGAACATGTGTTCGTATCGAGCAGACCGTATCGTACATATGTTCGGGTGTCAAGTCGAACATATGTTTGGTCGATGGCCGATTTCGGGGTACGATCGGGCTCAAGACGACTAGGGAAGGGCTGGTCATGGAGCGCGCCAAGATCACAACCAGACAGCAGCAGGTCCTCGATTTCATACTCTCGGAGGTGTCTGGTCGGGGATACCCGCCCTCGGTACGAGAGATCGGCGAAGCCATCGGGCTCCGCTCGCCTTCGACCGTTCATTCGCATCTCTCGGCACTGGTCAAGGCTGGCTACCTCCGGCGTGATCCTTCCAAGCCACGAGCCATCGAGGTGATCGATCCCGGCCAACCCGCCGAAGGTCTGCACCGGGCGCCGGTGCGCGACGTGCCTCTGGTCGGCCGAATCGCAGCCGGATCGCCGATCCTCGCCGAGGAAGACATCGACGAGATCTACCCGTTGCCCACCGAGCTGGTCGGCAACGACCCCGTGTTCATGCTCCAGGTGCGTGGCGACTCGATGATCGACGCCGGCATCCATGACGGCGACTACGTCGTGGTTCGTCGTCAGGCCGACGCCACCGACGGTGAAATCGTTGCTGCTTTGGTCGAGGGCGAAGAAGCGACGGTGAAGAGACTGCAACGCATCGATGGGCGCGTCGTCCTCCACGCCGAAAACCCGGCGTTCCCGCCGATGGTCTTCTCCGAGGGAGTCGAGATCCTGGGCAAGGTTGTGGCGCTGCTACGTCGCGTGCAGTGAACGGCCCAGCTGACACACGGCCCGACGACCGGCCGTCCCTTCGTGTCGTGTGGTCCCGTCCTGACACAGTCGAGAAGACCTGGAACGATGTCGTGCAGGAGCTTCTCACCGATCCCGACCCTGAACCCGAAGGCGCCGCGTAGCTTCCAAGGCCGCCTAGGGGCTTCTAGGCCTGAACGCTCCCTGAGAACACGAGGTGGGCGGGCCCTTGCATCCACACGTCGTCGCCGTCGATGCCGATGAGCAGCTCCCCACCGGGGAGACGCACCGTGACTTCATCTCCAGTCTGGCCCTGCTCATGAGCGACGAACACGGCTGCCGCAGCCCCGGTGGCACAGGCTTGGGTCTCCCCCACTCCCCTCTCCCACACCCTGAGATCGACTGTGGACTCGTCGACTACGTGGAGGAACTCGACGTTGGCTCCGTCGGGGAACAGGTGGTCACCGCCAACCTGGGCGCCGATGCCGTCCACATCGGCCACCGTGGTGTCGTCGACGAACATCACGGCGTGAGGGTTACCGATCCCAACCGGGTGCACGGTGTGGCCGGACACAGCGAGGTCGGTGATGCGGTGCCGCTGCACGGTGCCAACGCCGGCCCGGACGATGTTGTCGGCGGTCACCGACACTCCAAGAGGTCCGGCACCGGTCTCCACGGTGAACGACTTGCCTTCTACCCACCCACGAGAAAACGCCAGCCACGCAACGCAGCGC
>JABDMN010000038.1 GCA_013001485.1 Acidimicrobiia bacterium | reverse complement strand
ACCGGGGAGCGTTGTCGTGAGCGAAGCCGACCTCATGGCGCTCGTGCCGTCTACCGACGACCTCGCCGAGGTGCGGCTCCGCGCCGAGTGGTTTGTGGCCGACTACTTCACGGTTGACCCGGACCTCTCCGACCCGGTTGCGGTTCGCGATGCCCTCGCCGACTCGAGGCTCCGGCTGCCGCATGATCTCGACCAGCCGGCCTCCAGCTACGTCGACTTCGCCAGGTCGGGCAGCGTCGACCAGATCGATGCACAGACTCACTCCGTTGAAGTAGTGATGCGGAGGGTGGTGCGTTCTGACGCAGGAGTCACGAGGTTGGCTGCCGAGCGAGTCATCGTGCTCATCGGATTCGATTCCGAGGGGACTGTCGTCCTCGATGTGCCCGGTCTTGCCCGGATCCCCCGAGGTCTCACTCAGGACGCTGCCGGCGAGGGACGGCTGGTCGCCGACCACATCGATGCGGCTGGAATGACGTGGCCGATGGCCTGGCATGTCGATCGTTGACCTGCGATCTCGGCCAGTCTGATCCTCGGCTCGGTCCCCTTCTTTCAGGTCCGTGTGTTCTTCCTGCTCGGTGGGCCCGCCTCGATCCTCGACAACACGGTCCGCGACGTGGTCGAGGCCGTCGACTCGCAACTCGCTCTTCACACCGGCGGATCCGCCGCGTAGGTTCGAGAACAGTCGAAGAGAGGGCAAGTCATGCAGTACATCATGCGGTATGCACTCAAGGACGGGGTCGCCTCCGACTTCCGTGACTGGGTGCAGAAGAACGGGCAGGAGATGGGCGATCACGCCGCGGACGGGTGGAGCTACCTCGGCACGTACTTCACCGTGATGGGTTTCGGGACGTTCGAGGTCGAGACGCGGTGGGAGGTCGAGAACTACTCGACGTTCGAGGCCGGCTTTGGGGACGACACGTTCCAAAGGCTCTTTGGGGAGTGGAATGATTTCATCAACCCGAATCTGCCCGGTGAGACCTATCTGATGAAGTCGGCGGGCGACGTTGCCATCATGGAGTGAACCTCCAGCGATGATCAGGCGCCCCCGGTCCGCCGGGGGCGTTATCGCGTGGCGGGCTAGATTTCGCGCATGTTGACCCGCACCGCATCTTCTGAATGGTCGAGGCTCATAGCGTCCCTCGATGTGAACACCCACGGCGTCACGGTGGTGGTCGGCGCCCAAGCAGTGCGCCTGGCCGATTCTCTGCAGGGATCGGGTGTTCACCCGATTGCCGGAGCCTCCGATGAGGTCGTCGTATGTGCCGCCGAGGAGGGGTATGACCTCGAGAGTGCAACCCCGGCCTCCACAGGCCTTCCTGATGACAGTGCCGACCTGGTGGTCTTGGCTCACGCCTGGAGCGGACGTACCGATGTTGAGCCCGCTCTTGTCGAAGCAGTCCGCATCGCCCGTCCGGGCGCAGCCGTTGTCGTGTGCGAGCTGGATGTGGGCCGGATCCTGCGGTCACGCCCGGCTCAGTACCCATCGGTCTTGCTCTACACGGCGGAACCGGCTGCTGCCGCTCTTGTGATGGACCAGCACCCGGACCCCGGTCTCCTCGAACTGACGGCCGTGCGGGCCGGGATTCGGGAGGGTGAAGTCACCCGGTTCGAGCGAACCGTGCGTCAAGCTCCGGTGGATGAGTACCTCGCCGACGTGGCCGTCCGAGGATGGCGCGGCGCAGATGTGGTGGATGCTGCCGAGGCCGATGCGGTGCTGGCCCGGCTCGAGCCGATCGTGTCTCGCCTGGCTCGAGACGGTGTGTACACCGAGACCGAGCCGTGGGTGGTGGTCCGGGGCTGGGTGTGAGCGCTCAGGCCCCGAAGTGCGCAGCCAGAATTCCGCGAGCCGCCTCGGCAATGTCGTCCCATGAGCCGTCAGGCATCTTCGACAACGTCACGAAGTCGGCGGTCATGAACACCGACGCGACGCCAGGCAGCTCGAGCAGGGCATCGGCTGGAGCCGGAAGGTCATCGCCGCCGGCCACAAACGTGTGGGGGCCACCGACATCGACGCCGACGGCGAACTTGAGAGCGTTGGGGTTGGGTGTTTGGTGGATCTCTACGGCCATGAAGGCATCGTACCCGTGACCAGGGCGTCACTTGGCGTGGACGTTGGTGGCACGTTCACCGACTTCGCCCTGTGGGATGGGCGGCAACTGATCACGACGAAGTCGTCGACGACGACCGACCAGAGTCAGGCGGTGGTCGAGGGGTCTGCCGGCTTTGGCGTGGAGTTGGCAAGCATCGTCCACGGCACCACCGTTGCCACCAACGCCCTGTTGGAACGGCGAGGAGCGGACCTGGTGTTCATCACCGATGCCGGCTTCACCGATGTCCCCGAGATCGGCCGCCAGGATCGGCCCGCGCTGTACGACTCATCGGTCGATCGACCCGAGCCGCTCGTCTCCGGCCCGAACCGGATCGGCTTGGGCGAAGACATCGACGGCGCCGTGGGCGACGTTGCCGCGATCGAGCCACAGGCCGTCGCCGTGTCGCTGCTCTACTCGTATCGCGACCCAGATCGCGAGAAGGCCCTCGGCGAGGCTCTTTCGGCTCGCCTCCCTGGTGCGGCCGTGTCCTTGTCGAGCGAAGTGGTGGGGGAGTTCCGCGAGTACGAGCGAGCCTCGACGACGATCCTCAACGCCTACCTCGCTCCCGAGATGAGCGCCTACTTGCAGCGGCTCGAGGATCGGGCTCGGGGCGCAGGCATCGACGCCGACATCGCCGTGATGCGGTCGTCGGGCGGCCTGATGAGCCCACGCGAAGCGGGCGATCTGCCCGCGGCGGCGCTGCTGTCCGGGCCTGCTGGTGGTGTCGTCGCCGCGTCCCAGCTCGGGGCCGCGATGGGCCTCGAACGGCTGATCTCGTTCGACATGGGGGGCACTTCGACCGACGTCTGCCGGATCACTGGTGGTGAGCCGGTGGTCTCCTACGAGCGCGCTATCGATGGCTACCCGTGCCG
>JABDMN010000029.1 GCA_013001485.1 Acidimicrobiia bacterium | reverse complement strand
TGGATCTGCGGACGTACCGACTGATCGGCTGACGCCGACACCGCCGGCCACACACCAGTGATCCAATGTGGGGTATGCCTGGCATTGGTCTCTGCAAGCTGTCCATCACGGGTTCGAGGTGGTGGGCAGTGGCCCGGGTCGCCGGCGTACCGGTGGTCGCCGCTGCGGCCCCTGCTGCGAGCAACTCCGTGACCGAACCTCATCCGCTCGAGCCGAAGGGTCGACCACCAGCCCGCCTCGAATTCGCCAGCGACCGGTACTGCGGGAGAATGGCAGCCCAACGCATCGACGAGGAGCACGATGGGTACCCAGACGGAGTCTCGCCAGGCAGGGTTCTGGGAGAACCTGCTCTTCGGCACGACTTTCGATCGAGTCCCGGCACTCATCCCGGGTGTGGTCCTGGCTTCCGTCGTCGTCCTCATCGCAGCAGGGCTGGCCGAGCTGCTCAACGGTGCGTTGGGCTACGACGGCCTGATCAGCTTCATCCTCGTGGCCATCGTCCTCGGGATGATCATCCGCAACACCGTTGGGCTGAAGGACACATTCGCCCCCGGGGTCTCGTTCACACTGAAGAAGGTGCTCCGGCTCGGGATCATCCTCCTGGGTATCCGTCTCAGCTTCCTCGACGTGCTGGAGGTCGGTGGTTTCGGGATTCCCATCGTTCTCGGGGCCGTGCTGACCGGCCTCGTCTTCACCACCGCGGTGACCCGGTGGCTGGGTTTGTCTGACCGCCTCGGGACGCTGATCGCCGTGGGCACCGGCATATGTGGGGCAACGGCGATCGTTGCGACCGCCCCGGGCATCAAGGCCAAGGAGCAGGAGGTCGCCTATGCGGTAGCCAACATCACAGTCTTCGGGATCGCCGCGATGTTCCTCTATCCGTTCCTCGGAGACCTGATCTTCGATGGCGACGTCACCCAAGTCGGCCTCTTCTTGGGGACGTCGATCCACGAAACGGCCCAGGTGGCTGGGGCCGGGCTCATCTACGACCAGTCGTTCGACATCACGTCATCGCCAAGCGGAGCTGACATCGCCGTCATCGCCAAGTTGGTCAGGAACGCATTCATGGTGGTGGCGATCCCCGCTGTCACCTATGTGTACGCCAGGCGACGGGACCACGAGGAGCTGGGCGCCGACCACCGCACCGAGCTGCGCAAGCTCTTCCCGGTTTTCATCCTCGGGTTTCTCCTCATGGCCGCGATACGTTCCCTCGGTGACGCAGCCGTGGATTCCGGTGGCTCGGCGCTTGGCGTCTTCGACGCCGAGATGTGGGGCGACGTCACCCGCTGGATCAAGACCTGGGCCGAGTACACCCTGGCGACCGCAATGGCAGGCGTTGGACTGGGCACGTCGATCGAACAGCTCAGGGGCCTCGGGTTCAAACCCTTCGTTGTCGGGATCACCGCAGCTCTGGCCGTCGGCTTGGCAAGTATCGGGCTCGTCTCGATCTTCGGTCCGATGATCTCAGTCTGAGCTCGGGGATCCTGTTCGGAGACGAGCGCTGCGTCAGTCTTGTGCAAGCTCGTCAGGCGTCGGGGGTTCGAAGACCCCATCCCACTCGTCGAGATCCTCGCATGGGACGCTATCGAAGCACGTGTGCACACCTCCGGGTCGTACGGACCCGACAGCAGCAATGGGCTGGGTCGATCTAACGCCCTACGGAGTAGGCAGCGCCAACCACGATGCCGAAGGTCACGCCCAGTGCAATCCAGACGGCGTTGCCTGTGACGGCCGACACGATGGCGCCGACGACGATGCCGAAGACCAGGCCGAGACCCACCGGTAGAGCTTTTCGGAACTCATGATCCTCATCGTTGGTCATAGGGAGCGAGCGTAGACCGAGCAGGTCTCGAACGAGGAACGACCCCGCCGAAGGCTGGGCCGCAACACACCGCCTCGACCCGAAGGGGAGAGACAAAGGAGTTCGAGATCGAGACCGAACAGGACTCGAACGCAGAACGACCCCGCCAAAGGCGGAGTCGTTCACATGCAGCACGCCCGGAGGGACTCGAACCCCCAACCTTCTGATCCGTAATCAGACGCTCTATCCAGATTGAGCTACGGGCGCTTGTTGAGTCGTAGAAGGTAGTCAACCACAACGGGCCGCACGAAATGGCGCCGCGACCACGCTCGACTGCGGCTTACTGGACGATGAACTCGATGCGGCGGTTGAGCGCTCGGCCCTCGGCAGTCCCGTTGTCGGCGATCGGCACATCCTCGCCGTACCCGACCGCCGTCATCCGCTCGGCGCCGACGCCCTTGTCGACGAGATAGGCGAGCACCGACTCGGCGCGACGCTGCGACAGATCCAGGTTGCCGGCTGCACTCCCCTGCGAATCGGTGTGCCCCTGGATCTCGACCTCGATCTGGGCGAACGTCAACAGCACCTCGCCGACCTGGTCGAGGATGGCCTGACCTTCGGCGGTGATTTGTGCCGAGCCCGTCTCGAACGTGATGTTCTCCAGTTCGAGCGCCTCGTCCAACTCCTCCTGGGCCTCCTCGGCAACCTCCTCCTTAGTTGCGACAACGGTCAGCTCGTTCCGGATCTCGAATCCCGGCAGGGACTCAGCCGCCAACTCGCCGATGTTGGTCTTGATCTCCTCGGAGGCGACCTCTCCACGCAGCACCGCGAGGCCATCGGCGACCCGGAAGTCGATGCTCTCGACCTCGGCGAAGCGGATGAACTCGGCGACGCCCGCCACCCAGGTCTCCTCGACGACCGCGTCCGAGACGGTGAGCGCGTCCACCACGTTGCCGGAGCCGAAACTCTGCCGGGCGATGGCAACGAGCTCATCGGCCTGAGCGCGGGTCGCGACCTGTCCACGCAAGGTCACTACGCCGTCCACGATGACGACGTCCACAGCAGGTTGCTCGGTCCGGTCGACGGCACCGTCGGAGTCGGCGTCACCACTGTCGCCATCAGTACCAGACCCATCATCGGCACCGGCTCCTATATCAGATCCACCGGTCACCACCAGTTGGTTGATCACCGAAGCGACTCCCGGCACGGCCATGGCCTCGGCCTCGAGCCGGGCACTCGTGTCCTCCGAGTCGACCTCGCCAGTGAGTGTCACTACGCCGTTGTCGACCGTGAAGCCGGCCCCGGCGGGGAA
>JABDMN010000022.1 GCA_013001485.1 Acidimicrobiia bacterium | reverse complement strand
GCGATCTTCAGCACCGGCATCGGGCACTGGAGATTGCGAGCGTCGACGGTCTTTTCTGCCACGTGTGTCTCCTTCTGGTCTATACGAACAGGCTGATCGAGGCATCTTTCATCAAGCTGATGGCCGACCCGGCGCCTGCAGGGTCGTCGAGACCGTCGATCATGTCGTCGAGTGTGATGCCCATGAGGTCCATGGTCATCTGGCACGGCCACAGCTTGACGCCCATCTGTTGAGCGAGCGTCATCAGCTCCTGCACCGAAGCCACGTTCTTGTCCTCAGCGAGGCCCTTCATCATGCGAGGCCCCATCCCGGCAAAGTGAAGCTTTGACAGGCCGAGCTTCTGTGATCCACCCGGGTGGAACACAGACATCATCTTCTGACGCCAGTCTTCACCGGTGATCCCGGCATCGTGTTTCTTGAGGATGCTGAGTCCCCAGAACGTGAAGAACACTGTCACGTCCATTCCATAGGCTGCGCCGGTGGTGGCAAGGATCATCACCGGCCAGGCCTTGTCCAGATCGCCTGAGGCAGCGATCAAGACCATCTTCTCCTTCTCAGGCGTGGTCGCCTCTTCAGCTGCGGCCGTCGCCTCGTCGGTCGTGGTCATCGCGCCCTCCTTTCGGTCGGCAGATCATATGCGAATCTCCGCATGCGTGCAGGAAACCTCCGGGAATCGGCTTTCTCGTTGAGCGCGGTGTGTGCCATAGTGACGCACGATGTCCAAGGTTCGCCAAGAGCTCTATCAGCTCCACGCCAGCGTGTGTAAAGGCCTCGCCGACCCGAAGCGGCTGTTGATTCTCAACGCGCTGCACGACGGCGAGCGGTCCGTCACCGAGATTTGCGAAGAGCTCCAGCTTCCCCAGGCGAATGTGTCCCAACACCTCGCCATCCTGCGCGAAAAGGGCATGGTCGAGTCCCGCAAGGAGGGCCAGCGGGTGTTCTACCGGGTGACGTCGGACAAGATCACTCAGGCCATCGACCTGCTGCGCGAGTTCATGGCCGATCAGCTGGGCGCCAACGTCAAGGCCTGATTCCCTGGGCATGGCGCCTGTCCTGCTGATACTCTCCATGCGACTTCACGCATATGACGGAGGGGACCCCCAATGAGCAGCTCCATCACCACTGACGACCTCGCCCAGCGGATCGATGATCCCGCACGAGCGCCGTTCATTCTGGATGTGCGGGCGAACGAGGCCTTCGACCGTTGGAAGATCGAGGGCAAGACCGACGTCCCCACTCTCAACATCCCCTACTGGGCTGCCATTGCCGACATGGCTCCTGTGATGGAGCAACTCCCTGCGCACCAGGAAGTTGTCGTGGTGTGTGCCCACGGCGGGTCTTCAGCGATGGTCGCCGAGATGATGGACCGCACCAACGTCCACAACCTCGAAGGGGGAATGGACCGTTGGGCGAACACGCTGGTCCCCCGCACACTCATGGACGACGACACCCACTTCGTCATTCAGCTCGACCGTGTTGCCAAGGCGTGCCTCAGCTACGCAGTTGGCGCCCGCGGTGGAACGATGGGAATCATCGACCCGTCAGCCGACGTCGAGCGCTATCTCGCAGTCGCCGAGGAGATGGACGCAACGATCACCGACATCTTCGACACTCACCTCCATGCCGACCATGTGTCCGTAGCTCGCAAGCTGGCCGCCCACACCCAGGCCACCTATCACATCGCCGAGGGCGACGCCTTCGAGGCCAAGTACGACTACGCCGCCCTTCAGGACGGCGAAGAGTTCACGTTTGGCGAAATGAAAATGGTCGTGAGGTCGGTAGCGACCCCGGGACATACCCCAGGGTCGACATCGCTGGAGGTTGCAGGGAAATACCTGATGACCGGTGACGCCGTGTTCGTGTCAGGTATCGGCCGCCCCGACCTGGGTGGAGAGACCGAGCCGTGGGCCCGCGACTTGTTCCACACCATCCACGATCGATTGGCTCCACTCGACCATGACCTCCAGGTGTGCCCGGCGCACTACAGCTCACGCACCGAAGCCGGCGACGACGGTGCGATCAAGCGCCAGCTTGGCGACCTGCTCGAAAACGACGCCATCGTCTCGATGGCGGACGAGGAGGAATTCGTTCAGTACGTCGTCGAACACCTGGGGACTCCCCCCGGTCAGTACGGGGACATTCGCAAGGTCAATCTCGGGATCATCGAGCCCGACGACGAGATGCTCAAGGAGCTCGAGGGCGGCCGCAACGAGGGCGCGCTGACTGCGTGATCGGTTGACGGCGCCGCTGGAACGGGCGCCACGCCAGGTGCGGCGTATCCTGCAAGCGGTGTGGCACGGAGCCCCACCGATGGAGGACCAACCATCATGAGCACAGTCGGGTTGATCGTTGCAGGCGGCGATTCGACCCGAATGGGAGTCGACAAGGCTCTCGTCGAGGTGGCGGGCCGACCCTTCCTCAAGTGGGTGGCCGACGCCCTGGCCGTGGTTGCCGACCGCATCGTGGTTGCTGGGCGCGAAGAATCGGCCCACGGGTTCGAGGCGATCCCTGATCCCGAGTTCTCGGTACGCGGACCACTTGCTGGCCTTGCAGCGCTGGCAGCAACGTCACCGTCGGAGACCGTCGTGCTGGTTGTGGCCATCGATCAGCCATTTGTGCGAGCTGAGACGCTCGCCCAGCTCCAGGCGCATTGCGACGACCTGCCTGTAGTGCCCATCGTCGACGATACGCGTCAGGTCACCTGCATGGCATTCCCCACCGGCATGCTCCACGCCGCGTCGGAAGAGGCC
>JABDMN010000016.1 GCA_013001485.1 Acidimicrobiia bacterium | reverse complement strand
CGACAAGCTGACCTTCAACTTCGGCGCCCGATTCACCGACGAGGAGAAGAACGGACGCGCCTACAACACCCTGAATACAGTTCCTGGTGGTGTAGCTGCCGACTTCGACAAGTCCACGACCTTCTCCTCGGTGTCGCCGCGGCTGGGGCTCGACTATCAGATGAACGACGATGTGATGTGGTACGTCAACGCGTCGCGCGGCTTCAAGAGCGGTGGCTACAACGTGCGTGCCCAGGAGACGTTCTTTCCCGAGTCGTCGGAGCCGTTCGATGACGAGGTGCTGACCGTTGTCGAGGTCGGCGTCAAGTCCTACCTGGCCGACAGCGTGCTGCTCAACGCTGCGGCGTTCGTCGGCGATTACACGGACATTCAGGTCTCGACCTTCACCTCCTACGACAGTGACTTCGACGGCGTCGACGACTCGTTCTACGGCGACTTTCTGAACGCTGGCGACGCGACGCTCACCGGTCTCGAGGTGGAGTTCGACTGGAAATCACCCACGGTTTCCTGGCTGGGGCTGTCCGGCAACTTCAGCCTGCTGGACGCGGATGCCGACGAGATTGACGCCGACGGCAACGGGCTGGTGGATACGCAGGTCATCACCAACGCGCCCGAGATCACCTACGCGCTCAATCTCAATGTCAACACCCCAGCCTGGGGCGGCCTGATTTCGGGCAGTCTCGGCTACAGCTACCGGGACGACTCGACGCTGACCAACGAGGGCAACGGCGTCTCCCCGATCGTGCAGCCGTCATTCGATCTGATCAACGCCTGGGTGAGCTGGCTGTCGGCCGATGGCACCTGGCGCTTCACGATCAACGGCAAGAACCTCACCGACGAGGAGTACCTGACCAACGGTTACAACATTCCCGCGTTGGGAGTGCTCACCGGATCGCTGGGCGACCCGAAGAGTGTCACCGCATCGATCGGTTACAGGTTCTGGTAGGTCGCGGGGCTGAGCAGATCTGAAGCGCGAGGAGAGCCACACACGGAAGAGCAACATACGAGGGCGGCTGAACGGAGAACCGGGACGCCGCCCTCTCCATTGCACCGTTTCTTTGAGTCAGGACGCTCGGTTCGGGTGTCGCCGCCGTCGGTCCGCATGACTTCATGATTCGGGCGAGTGGAAGGAGTCAGTCAGATGATCGAAACGGGTCTCAACGAAAAAGTCGTCATCGTGACCGGCGGAGTGGCCGGAATCGGGCGCGCAACGGCGCGAGGTTTCGCGTCCGAGGGTTGCCGGGTTGCGGTCTGGGATGTCGGTGGTAGCGATACCGAAGCGCTTGCCGGCGAGCTGGCGGAGCTCGGTGGAGAAGGCCGTTACCAGCAGGTCGACGTCAGCGACGCGAGCGCGGTGACGGCAGCCGCGGACGAAGTCGCAGAGCTCTGGGGCGGCGTCGACGTCCTGGTCAACAACGCCGGCATCCTGCGTGACGCGCAACTTGTGAAGTGGAAGGACGGCGAGGTCGTCGGCATGATGAGCGACGAAGAGTTCGAAGCGGTCATCGCCGTCAATTTGCGCGGCGTCTTTCACGGCGCTCGGGCGGTGGTGCCGCACATGATCCGACGCGGCGGTGGCGCTATCCTGAATGCCTCTTCGGTGGTTGGACTGTACGGCAACTTTGGTCAGACCAACTACGCCGCGACCAAGGCGGGCGTCATCAATTTCGCCCGGACATGGGCGCGGGAGCTGGGGCGCTACAACATCAGGGTCAACGCCGTGGCGCCTGGCTTCATTGCCACCGAGATACTGAAGAGCATGCCGGAGAAGATCCTCGATGCGATGGTCAAGCGGACGCCGATCGGTCGCATGGGAAAGCCCGAGGACATCGCTAACGCCTACGTCTGGCTGGCGTCGGATGCCGCCGCCTTCGTCACCGGCTCCTGCCTGTCGGTTGACGGCGGGCTCGTCGTCGGCACCTAACGGAGAACGTCATGAGTCGCCACGGCCAGATCGTCGCCACGGGCAGCTATCTACCCTTGATCGAGGTGGCGAACGACGAGCTGCGCGCGCGGTTTGCGGAGACGCTGCCCGACTTCGTCGACGAGATGGAAGCGTCCACCGGGATCAAGCGGCGCTGGTACGCGCCCGATGACTGGGCGACTTCGGATCTGGCGCTGCCGGCCGCACGGCAGGCCTTGGCGCGAGCCGGCCGCCGCGCCGAGGACGTGGATCTGTTGTTGGTCGGCACCGACTCTCCGGACTACATCACCCCGGCAACATCGGTCGTTCTGCAGCACAAGCTCGGGGCGGTGAATGCCGGGACCTTCGACATCGGCTGCGCCTGTGCCTCGTTCCC
This sequence comes from Acidimicrobiia bacterium, assembly GCA_013001485.1. GTDB lineage: Bacteria > Actinomycetota > Acidimicrobiia > Spongiisociales > UBA5794 > JABDIW01. The sequence continues at coordinate 2,039 of JABDMN010000016.1, read as the reverse complement.
GACGGGTCTTGCCACCGCGGCCGGCTGGTTGGCGACCAATCCCGCGATTCGAACGGTGCTCATGGTCGGCGTGTACATGATGAGGAAGCTCGCCGATCCGAATGATCCGACGATCTTCTTCTACGGCGACGGCGCCGGCGCGGCGGTGCTCGAAGCCGGCTCGGAGCCGGGCTTCCTTACCGCGGCGGCGCGCGCCGACGGCTCGTACCACGGCAACTGGGGTATCTATTCGGGTGGCACCTTCGAGCCCGCGACGTCGGACAGCGTCGAGGCCGGCCGGGCGCGAGTGCGGCTGGTGGAGCGCTACCCTCCGGAGATCAACCACGAGGGCTGGCCGCTGATCGTGCGCAGTCTCGCCGAGCAGGGCGAGTTCGAGTTAGGAGATATCGACCTGGTCCTCTTTACGCAGGTGCGAAAGCCGTCGATCGAGCTGGTGATGACGGAGTTGGGTCTGCCGATGGAGAAGACACACATGATCATGGTGGAGTGCGGCTATACCGGCTCGGCGTGCACCGCGATGGCGCTTCACGACGCGGTCGAGAGGGGCAAGGCGTTGCCCGGCGATCTCGTGGTGATCGTCGGCTCTGGCGTCGGCTACAACCAGGCCGGCTGCGCGTTCCGAATACAACACACGCTAGGGAGAATTTGATGTCACTGAGCTATAGCCGATCGTCCTGTCGCCAGGCAGGATCAGCCGTGACGTGGATCGTCGGAATCCTGCTGGTTATCGTGATGATCGGCCTCGCCGGATTCTGGTACGTGCGCGAGAACCCGCTGGCGCTCTATGAGAAGACGACCCGATCCGAGCTCGAGAAGGCGGGTTTCGTGACCTCCACCTTCGACTCGGGCGTCGGTCGTCTGACCTATTGGGAGGCGGGCACCGGTCCCGAGTTGATTCTGCTGCACGGCGTCGGCGATCAAGCCGGTGCGTTTCAGGGCATCGTCGAGAGCCTGACGAGTGACTTCCGCGTGGTCATTCCAGATCTGGCGGGCCACGGCGCGAGCGAGCCGATCGAGGGCCCTCTATCGATGCACACCGTGTACGAAGGGCTCGAGGATCTCCTCGACGAGATCGCCGCCGAGCAGCCGGTCATTCTTGCGGGGAGCTCGATGGGCGCATGGCTTTCGACCGTCTACGCCTACCGGCATCCAGAAGAAGTAGCGCGCGTCATCGCGATCAACGGCGGGCCGTTGCGCGGCGAACGCACCGATCTCAGCCTGACGCCCGGCGACAGGGAAGCGGCACGAACGCTGATGGCCGCGCTGCGTGATCCAGAGAGCGCCCCGGTGCCGGACTTCGTTCTCGATGACATCGTCGAGCAATCGGCCTCGGGCCCCATCGGTCGGATGATGGAGAGGTGGGAGGACTTCGAGGAGTATCTGCTGGACGGTCGCCTGTCCGAGGTCAGCGTTCCGGTTGATCTCGTGTGGGGCGAGTCCGACCAGCTGATGTCGCTCGACTACGCCGGGCGTGTGCTGGACGGGCTGCCGCGGGCCCGCCTGACGACGATCGAACGCTGTGGCCATCACCCGGCGAACGAGTGTCCCTCCAAGCTGGCCAGGACGCTGGCCGAGATCCTGGCGATGGAGCCGCCCGAGGCGAAGGCCCCGGCCGAGCCGGCGGAGCCCGAGGAGCCCGAGGGGCGAATGACAGAGGTCGGGGATTGACGGGTTCCGTGAAGCTTCTCGCTCACCGGGTCGAGGGCGAGGGACGACCGCTTCTGTTGCTGAACGGCGGCATGATGACCTATGCCTCGTGGGAGCCGGTGGCGACGCGCCTCCGCGGCTCGCGCCGACTCATTCTCTGTGACCTGCGGGGCCAGCTCCTCAGTCCCGGCCCGGTTCCTCCCGACCTGGCTGACAACGTTCGGGATCTCACCGCTCTTCTCGATCATCTCGGAATCGAGTCCGCTGATGTCATGGGGACATCGTACGGCGGCGAGATCGGACTCCTGATGGCGGCGATGGTGCCCGAACGAGTCGACTCGCTGGTTGCCGTCACCGTTTCCGACTATGCGACCGAGGCGATCTGGCAGGGC
>JABDMN010000404.1 GCA_013001485.1 Acidimicrobiia bacterium | reverse complement strand
GGCGACGGCGATTACGGTCGCCGACGTCGCCGAAGAGCCGATGGTCGTCAGCGAGGTCTTCGAGGTTCCACCGCTGATGAACGCGTTCTCCCAGCAGGGCATCCACGTCGCGATCGTGGTGAACGAGTTCGGATCGGTCTCGGGCATCGTCACTCGCGAGGACGCAATCGAAGAGGTCCTCGGCGAGTTCAACGACGAGTTCGACATCGAGCCAGACCCGATTGCGATCACTGGGTCCTCGGTGTCGGTGCGGGGTGATGTGCTGCTGAAGGTCCTGAACGAGCGCTTCGGGCTGGGCCTTCCTGTCGACCGAGTCGACACGGTCAGCGGCTACGTGTGGCATCACCTCGGACGCCTGCCCGTCGTCGGCGACACGGTGCCGCTCATCACCAGGTCGAGCCTTCCTGCCGGGGAAAGCACCGACACCACCGACCTCGCACAGCGCCATCGGTCTCTCAGGGTCGACTCGGTCGACGGCACCTTGGTCGACCGTGTCAGCTTCACCCTCACGGCCGACCAAGCCGGCGAGGATCCGACATGAGTGTGGACGTGCTCGCCGTCGACACCGTGACTGGCGTGATCCTGCCTATCTTCGCTGTGCTCGCCCTGGTAGTGATCAATGGCGTGTTCGTTGCCGCCGAGTTCGCACTCGTCGGCAGTCGGCGGTCGCGTATCAACGCGCTCGCCAACGACGGCAACCGAAGTGCCCGCTGGCTCCTCAAGATCTTCGATCGTCCTACCGGCAAGGACAGCTACATCGCCGTCGCCCAGCTCGGCATCACGCTCGCCTCAATCGGTCTCGGCATGTACGGCGAGCCGGCCATCGCTCACTGGATGTACGACCCCTTCGAGTCGCTCGGACTGTCCGAGGGCGCAGCGCACACCGTCGGATTCCTGGTGGCACTCAGCATCATCACATACCTGCACGTCGTGTTCGGCGAGATGATCCCGAAGGCATTGGCATTGGCCTCGCCCGAGGGCACGAGCGTGCGCGTCAACCCGGTGATGCGGACCTTCAGCGTCCTCTTCCGGCCGGCGGTCGCTTTCCTCAACTGGATCGCGTTGTCACTGATGAGATTGCTCCGAATCCCCGAACCCGACAAGTCGATGTCGCTCTACAGTTCCGATGAACTGGCCATCGTCACCAACGAATCTGCTGAAGGTGGCGAACTCCCCGAGCTCCAGCGCGAGATCATCCACAACATCTTCGAGCTCGAAGACCTCACCGCTGAGGAACTGATGACCTCGCGCAGTCACATCCGGGCGATCGAGCACGATGCCAGTCGAGCCGACATCGCCGCCCGCATCCAGGCGTCGTCAACATCGCGCTACCCGGTCTTCGTGGACGATCTCGATCACGTGATTGGACTCTTGCACGTGAAGGACTTCGTGCGGATCAGCCAGTCCGACGACCCCATCGATCTCACAACGCTTCTCCGCCGGCTTCCGACCGTCGGTGGCAACACCGCCGCCGACATCCTCATGGCCCGATTCAAGAACGAACGAGTCCACGCCGCGCTCGTGGTCAACGAGCTCGGCAGCACGATCGGGCTCGTCACGCTCGACGACATCATCTCCGAGGTGATCGACGACCCGGCCGGGGGCCATGACCTTCCAGCGGTCGTCCACGACGATGGCTCGGTCACCCTCGATGGTGAGACCACCCTCGCCGAACTGTTGGAAGATCACGGACTGAGCTTCCGCCACGACGGCGTGACAACGCTTGCCGGCCTCGTCCTGGCCCAGACCGGCACCTTTCCCGGTGTCGGCGAGCGGGTCGAGTTGCAGGGCCACGAGCTCAGGGTCGAGGGCATCGACGGCTACAAGCTCACTCAGATCCGGGTCACCCGAATCGACGTGCCTGCCGACGAACCCCAGTTCGGCGACCAACCCTTGGGCCACTGATTGCCTCTGCTAGCTTCTCACACGGTCGGAGTCGGCTCTGCTGGCTTCTTTGCATTGCGGATCAATTTGAGCGCCGCAAGAACGAACGGCCAGAGATGCCACACGAGGTCGAACATGTCGATGGGGCGGGTGAGGTCACCGGTGAACAGCAGCCGTGTCTTCTCCACAAGATGGGGTTCCTCGAAGAACGGCGCCAGTCCGAGGCCGAGGCAGAGCACGGCCAGGATTCCCCACGGGATGCGATCGAGAAGCGCCATCCGGTCAACGTACCGGGCACGGGGCGCCTGCTGGCGCTGCCTCAACCAGTCGCGCCGACCACCATTAGATTGCACGTGGTGAACACAGAGACTCGTGCCATTGGTCTGATCATCTTCGGAATGCTCTGCATCACGATCAACGACACGCTGATCAAGTTCCTGTCCGACGGCTACCCGCTGCATCAGATGGTGTTCGTACGTTCGGTGATCGGGCTGTCGGCGAGTTTTGTGTTCCTGCACATGGAGGGCGGCCGGTCGCTGCTCCGCACCGATCGTCCGGCCCTGCACGCGCTCAGGGCGGGGCTGATCGTGATTGCCAACATGACGTTCTTCGCCGCCCTCGCCGTGATGCCACTGGGCGCAGCCACGGCCCTGTTCTTCGTGGCGCCCCTGTTCATCACGTTGCTGGCCATCCCTGTTCTGGGTGAGCCGGTGGGACCTCCGCGGCTTGTCGCGGTATTCGTCGGACTGGTGGGAGTCGGGGTGATGATGGCGCCCGGGGTCGACTGGGGCGAGATTTCCCGCTGGAACCTGCTGCTGCCGCTGGCTGCGGCAGCGTGCTACTCGGGCATGCAGGTACTCACCCGCAAGCTCGGAGCACAGTCGGCGGCCTCTGCCATGGCGATCTACATTCAGGGCACGTTCATCGTCGTGAGCAGCGCGTTCTTCCTGGTCGCCGGCAATGGCCGGTTCGCCGACGACGTGAGCAACGAAGCGCTGGAGTTCCTGCTGCGGGCGTGGGTGTGGCCCGCAACCGGCGATCTCTGGATCTTCGCTCTGCTCGGCCTGATGTCGGCCATGATCGGCTACACGCTCAGCCAGGCGTACCGGATCGGCACGGCGTCGGTCGTGGCCTCCTATGAGTACGTGGCGCTGCCCCTTGCCATCTTCTGGGGGTGGGTCGTGTTCGATGAGGTGCCGCAGCCCGTTGTTTGGGTGGGAGTCGCCCTCATCGCCGGCGCGGGCCTGGTGGTGTTCGCACGGGAGCGTGCTCAGGAGCGCGCCCTCGCCTCGGCTCGTCCCATCCGTCGAGGTTGAGGTCTCGGAGGGTCGGGCTGATGTAGCCGCCGGTAACCCTCACTCTGGTGTCGGTTGGGTCGCTTTGCCGACAGAGACCCGCTGTCGTACTCCTTCGTGCTGGTGGGTGACCACCTCGGCGGGGAGCTCGTTGGCAAGCTCTTCGAGCCGGAGCCGGTTGGTGATGGGGGTGATGCGCCCCGTGCCGGCGAGGGCAGTGTGGCGGGGGCCCGCCGCAAACTTCTTCCGCATCTGATGTGGTTGGTAGAAGCTCATGTCCCCTGCTCGACGATCGCGTACAGCCGCTCTGTGGGAGTCGCGGAATCGGTGTCATGCATGGCTGCTCCCCTGAGGCGACCTCCCAGTGGCACGTTCAGAGCCATCGACCACGGCCTCGCCCATGAAGCCTACGTCGGGTGGATGTTGGCCGCTGGTCCCCACGACCTGGACCGGCACCGTTTACTGGCACTGCCACAGAAGCGAACCGACGATCGAGCGACCGGTGGCCCGGTGCCATAGAGTGTGGATCTGAGGTTGAGAAGGAGTCACCGTGAGCATCGTTGTCGGATTCATCGACACCCCCGAGGGAAACACAGCCGTCCAGTCGGCCATCGATGAGGCCAAACTGCGGTCGAGCAGAATCGTCATTCTCCACTCGATGCAGGGCGGCCACCAGAAGGAATCGGAGTACCTCGCCTCAGCCGACGCCATCGAACGCGTTGAGCAACTTCTCGCCGATTCGGGGGTGGAGTACTCGACCCACGAATACGTCCGAGGTAACGAACCAGCCGAGGACATCGTCGCCGCTGCGAAAACCCACGAAGCCGAGCTGATCGTGATCGGGATCCGCCGACGCTCTGCTACCGGAAAGCTCTTGATGGGCTCGAATGCGCTCGACATCCTCCACGATGCTCCTGTTCCTGTCCTCTGCGTCAAGGCAGGTCAATAGCGGCACTGCGGGGCCTTCCTTCGCTCCGACTAGACGGTCGAGCACACGGCTAGGAGCGCGCTGGAGCACCTGGTTGAGCAGATGCAGTGCTCAGAACAAACCCGTTCCGACTGCGGTCCAAGTGCCGCCGTTGGCATTCGATGCGACGGCCGCGTCGACGAACGCAACGCCTCTGACGCCATCGACCGCAGTGGGAAAGTGCAGCGCCACCGGGTCCGCTGGCCGCCCAGCGCGGCGGGATGCAATCGCCTCTGCTGCGTCGGAGTAGAGAGTTGCGAAGCCCTCGTGAAACCCCTCCGGGTGTCCGGAGACGATTCGGCTGGCCCGGGCTGCAAGTGGCAATGTTCCTGGACCGTTCGGCGTACGTATCTCTACGGGAGCATCAATCGGTTTGAAGATCAGCTGGGTTGGGACTTCCTGCATCCACTCGAGGGTTCCCTGTGTGCCCGACACACGTAGGCGCAGGCAATTCTCCACGCCCGCGGCGGCTTGTGTCACCCAGAACGAACCTCGTGCCCCGTTGTCAAACCGAAGCAGCGCACCTGCATAGTCGTCGACGAGCCGGTTCGGAACGATGTGTCCGACTTCGGCCGCAACCTCGGTCACCTCGAGCCCGGTGACGAAGCGGACCAGGTTGTGGGCGTGAGTACCGATGTCGCCCAAAACCAGAGACGGACCGCCCCGCACCGGATCGTATCTCCACGGAAGAGGCCCGTCGGGGTTCGGATCGTTCTCGGCTGCCTTGCCCCCCTGGACGTACTCCACCTGGACTAGTCGAATGATGCCGAGCTGTGAATCTTGCACCATGGCACGCGCCTGGCGAACCATCGGGTACCCGGTGTAGTTGTGGGTCAGGCAGAACACCAAGCCGGTCGATTCGACCGCGGCGAGGATATCCGACGCTTCGGCGAGGGTATTGGCGAGCGGCTTGTCACAGATCACGTCGAAGCCGCTTTCCAGCGCGGCGAGGGCGTAGGTGTGATGGCTGTCGTTTGGTGTCATGATCGCAACAACGTCGGCACCATCGGCTCGCACCGATTCCGCTTCACACAGTTCAAGAGGGTCGCCGTAGGCCCGGTCAGGGTCGATGCCCAATGCAGTCGCCGCACTGCGAGAACGGTGCGGGTCCGACGACAGTACACCGGCGACGATTTCGTACCGATCGTCGAGGCGGGCTGCGGTTCGGTGCATCGCACCGATGAAACTGCCCGGTCCACCGCCGACAACGGCGAGGCGGAGCCTTCGACCCAGCATTTCGATGATCGGATTCGAGTCCATATGTCGGTTCCCCTGGTTCGGTGGTGCCGTCACCCTAACGCCCGGGCGGAGACACAGGCCGAGGTGTCCGGCCGAAGATCGCCACCCGGGAGCCGTGCTGCTCAACTTGATTGTTTCGATGCTGATGCCTGTTCGGCCGAGTAACAATGAACGGCGGTCGCGGGAGCTTCTCAGTCGGGGAAGTACTGGCGGGCGTGTTCCCAGGCGTCGGCCCCGACTTGTGCGCCGAGGACCCGGCCTGCCACGTCGTCGGCCCGGACGTGGATGCCGCCGTAGAGGCGTGAAACGCCTGCTTGGTCGGACGCGTCGGTGTATGTCGCCCACTGCAGTGTGATCGGTTCGGTGGGTCCGGCTTCGAACTCGAGGTGTTCTGCATCCACCCGCCACTCACCGAGCCCGCCGGGGAAGTAGGGGCTGCCGGTGAACTCCTCGAGCACGACGGCTGCGGCCCGGCTGAAGGTGCTGTGTCCGGACACATACCCTGCGAATGCCGGGGTGACGAACGTGGACCTTTGATACGGCGCCCACTCGATGGCGCGGATCCAGCCGACTCCTCCCACTTCTTGATCGGGGTCGTCGGGTTCGCCTTGCCACGCCCGCACTGCCACTGCGCCAATGTGATCGGCCAGGTCGTCGTGTCGTTCACCGGCCGCACTCGATTCAGCGGTGACAACCTCGACAAGTCCATTCTCCAGCAGCAGACCGTCGGGGTGGTAGGAAGGTCCGGAGGGGTCGCTCGACTGGCCGAGTCCACCCATGTAGCGGATCATCGAGATCGGTCGGACATAGTCGTAGTGGCCCTTTGCGCCCCAGGCTGCGATTGCCGCGTCGTGCAGGGCGCCGTTGAGCGCGAGGTACATCGTGACGTCGTACTCCAAGCGGTCGACCTCGGGCCCGACCCCTGTGATGCGCAGCTGTCCGTTCTGGGCGAGGTCGTCGATAACGAAGTTGGCGATCGAGTTCCAGTGGCCCGGCGGCGTCTCGGATGCGGGACCGTCGGCCCAGAATTCAGCGATGACGCGGCCGTAGTCGCCGACGGCCACCACATTGGACTCATAGGGAACGCCCGTGACCGGATTGATGGCGTGGCCGATGGGTTCGTAGGTGCCGAGCGCTCGATTCCCCTGGACCCGTGGTGAGATGTCAACGGTTTCGCCCGAGCCCGGATCGAGGGCGGCGCTGTAGCGAATGACCTCGTTGACCGCACGCTTGAACTCGTCATCGCTGCCCGGATCTCCCAACAACGGCGGTGGACCAGGATCGACCGTCAGCCCCGTGACCTCGGCGGGCGGGAGCGCGAATGATGTGACGTAGCCCCACTCGGGCCCAACGAAGGTCTGCACGGTCTCATCCAGCGGCAGACCGTTCTGGGCCACCATCCCGTCGAGCTCCAGGGGCTGCCATCGGTTCGGATCGACCATCTCGGTGCCGGGCCGGTCAACGACGAGCGGCGGGTTGACCGGCTCGTACTCAGCGGCGTATCCGCCGGCCTCGTTTGATCCGTCGCCGAGGCCGAAAGACAGAACCGTGGCGCCGATGCGGTTGCCGAACGCCGCAGGGCTGTCACCCTCGACCGTCACGATGCCCCGGTCATAGCAGAGGGCATCCATCAGATCATCGAGCTGGGTCACCGCCAATTCGGCGCGGGGTGACTGTAGGTAACGTTTCAGAAGGACCCGATAGGCAGCGAAGCTCATCGCTTCCTCTCGAGCCGCAGTCACGTCGTCGTCGGTTCGCCTCTCATCGACAAAGACACCGGTCGCAGCAGGGTCGTAGGCAGCCCACGCATCCCACATTGCCGCTGAAGAGTGGAACAGATTGCGAGCGTGGATAGTCGGCGCCGGAAAGTCGCTGCGGATAGCAGCGAGCACGGCTTCGTTCCAGTGCCGGGCCACCGATCGACCGGGATCGATCGAGCGCTCACACGACGAGGTCGTCTCGTCGTCCCACACGACCCTGGTGACCGCGATTGTTGCGACGATGACTACCAGCGCACCGGTCGCAGCAGCGATGACGCGCAACCAGCGACTCATTCTCCCTCCATGCGATCGACCCGGAGGATCTGATCAGCTGCGACATCCGATCGAGTGACGCTGGCGCCATCTGGCCACCGGACGGTGACGGTACTGACAACGTCCGCTCCGCCCAAACCGAAGTGTGCCCTGGGATCCTCCGAAGAGAGGTAGCTCCCACCGACGATGATCTCGCGACGCAGGTTGGTCCCGTCAGGAAGGGTCACGATCACGACAGCACCAGGCGCCGGCGATTCCGTCGCCACCTCCAGCCAGGTGCCACCGGCGCCGGAGTTACGCAGGAGTGTCAGGTCACCACCGATGGTTCCCATCGCAATATCCATATCACCGTCGTTGTCGAAATCGGCGGCGGCCACACCACGCGCCAGCCGGCTTCCGACCTCGTCGAGACCCACCTGCGCACCAGCGAGGACGAACCCGTCGAGCGGTCCACGGTTGTCGAGAAGCTGGGCCGGCTCCCGATCCTCGATCAGGTCTCTCACGGGGATCGCACCGTTGCCAATGACGAGGTCGAGGTCAGTGTCGAGATCGACATCCATCCAGGTCGTCCCCCAACCCGTCGAGCCCACGCCGAACTCGACAAGTTGGGTGTCTTTCGTCGCGTCGGTGAACGCGAGCGCAGCGGTGCTGGCGTTGGAGAGCACGAGGTGTCGCTCCTTGAGCTGATTCGTCGTCACAAGATCGGGTAGTCGATCGCCGTTTGCGTCGGCGGAAGCAACTCCCATCCCCGCACCGGTGTCACCAACCCCGGCGACAACACCCTGCTCCACGAATCGAAATCCGTAGCCACCGCCGGTCGGCACATTCTCATAGAGTTGATTGGGAGTCGTGTCGTTGGCGACATAGAGATCGAGGTCGCCATCGAGATCAAGGTCGCTGAACAAGGCCCCAAGTCCATAGTCGGCTCCATTGGGTTCAATACCGACCTCTGCACTGATTTCGGTGAACCGTGTTCTGGCCGTTCCACCGGGGCCGTTGTTAAGGAAGAGCAGATCGGGTTCGGGCTCGTGGGTGTTCGGGAAACCTTTGGTCGCGGATGTGATGGGTCGGTTGAGGTCGGTGTAGCCCGCCACGAATAGGTCGGGCCAGCCGTTTCCGTCGACATCGCCGACCGCTGCGCCGCTGTGCCAGCCGAACGGAGTTGCGCCGGAGGGTTCTTCGAGCGAAGTGTCGTCGACGAAGTTCTCCCCGTCAACGTTCCACAATAGGACGTTGTTGCGCTCGGTTGTGATGTAGAGATCGGTCCAGCCGTCGAGATCGAGGTCAGCGGCGACACAACCGTTTCCTCGAGTTTCGACCCCGGCCCCGACCTCAGTTGTCACGTCGGTGAACTGGCCCACATCGTTGCGGAAGAGCCGGCTCGACGGGAGCGCACCCTGTTCGTACCAGCGACCCCATTCGCCGTTGGACCACGTGTTGACGGCATACAGGTCGAGCCAGCCGTCGCGGTCGTAGTCGATCCAGCACACGCCACCGCCCATCATCGCTGCTGGATCAGGCCCGGTTTCCCATTGAAAGGCCCCGTGGCGGAATTCGAGGCCGACCTCGGCGGCCACGTCCTCGAACCGGACGAGATCCATGGATGGCTCGGCCGGCCGGTCTCGGTCGGCGCCCTCTGCCGCTGGTGTGGTGCTACAACCGGCGACTGCGACCAGCGCGAACACCGCTAGCCACGACCTACCAACGGACCGACCGAATGGGTCGGCTTCGATCACCGCCCCGAGGCGAACCAAACCGTTGCCATCAGGCCAGGCCGCGGGCAGCGCGCCGCCGCTTGGATACCGAGTCGACCATGACTGCGAGGAGGAGCACGATGCCGGTGATGATGAACTTGATACCGGAGTTGAGCCCGAGCAGGTTCATGCCGTTCTCGATCGAGATGATCACGAGAGCCCCGTACAGCGCCGATACGACACGTCCGGAGCCGCCGAACAGGCTCGTGCCTCCAATTACCGCGGCCGCAATGACGTTCAGAAGAAGATTGCCGCCGCCGGTGTTGGTTGCCACCGAGCGAAGCCGGGACGCCAGGATGACGCCTCCGACACCGGCCATGAATCCGTTGATCATGAACACCGCGATACGGATCTTGTCGACGCTGACGCCGGCTCGTCGGGTGGCCTCGGGGTTGCCGCCTACGGAGTACACGTGACGGCCGAACGTGGTCCGGGTGGTCACAAAGGTCCAGACCAGGAGGAACACCCCCAGGGTGATGGTGATCTGGGGTACCCCACGATCAGAGTTGGCTACAGCGGTGCCGATGATCATGACGGCGGCCACAGCAACGATCTGGGCGATGATGATGGGGAGCGGCTTGGTGTCGAGGCCGCGGGCTTGTCGGGCCCGCATCGCATTCAACTGTGTGAATGCGTATACCGCAACAACGAACACTGCGATCGCCCACCCAACTCCGTCGGAGAGGAAGTTGTTAGCGATGCCGACAAGCCGGTCGTCCTGAATCCGGATAGTTCCCGCAGTGGAGAACCGCGTGGTAAGCCACAGGACCACGCCTGACCAAACGAGGAAGCCCGCCAGCGTGGTGATGAAAGACGGCACGCCCAGTTTCGTGATGATCAAGGCATGCACGAGCCCGATGATGGTTGTGAGCAGCACTGCGCCGAGAATGCACGCCCACCAGGGCCAACCGGGGTCGCCCGGTCGTTGGAGCAGCGTCATGACGACCCCACCCACGGCGGCGACGTATGCGACCGACAGGTCGATCGAGACCACCTCACCGTCGGCGATCAGCAGGATGAACACGATCCCCATGGCCAGTGCGGCGACGGGCGCCATTTGGAGGAGGATGTTGGTGAAGTTGCGGGCGGTCAGGAACTGATCTTCGAGGGTGCCGAAAATGATGGCGATGAAGATCAACCCCAAGATGATCGGCAGTGCACCGAGCTCTCCGGACTTGATGGCATCCCAACGCTGCTGTACGTATCCGCCCACGGTCGTGGTCGGCGCAGCGAAGCCTGCTGTTCGAGGTGACGTGGCCGAGGACGTCGAGGTGGTTGCGTCGTCGATTTTCTGGTCGGTCATTGCACCAGCTCCTCATCCATCCCGGGCACGTGTTTCATCTCGCCGGCGGTGATCGAGTGGACCACGTCCTGTTGGGTGACCGCATGGCGGTCAAGCACTGCGACCTGCTGGCCGAGGCGCAACACCGTGATCCGGTCGGCCACTTCGAAGATGTCGTGGAGGTTGTGCGAGATCAGCACGACCGCGTACCCCTGCTCGGACAGGCGGCCGACAAGGTCGAGCACCTGTCGCGTCTGGGCAACCCCCAGCGCTGCCGTGGGCTCATCGAGGATCACCATTTTGGAGTCTCCCCACATCACCGCCTTGGCAACGGCCACCGCTTGGCGTTGGCCACCGGAAAGGCCGGCGACGGTCTGGCGCACCGACCGTAGTGTTGTCACTTTGAGGCTCTCCAGGGTCTGCCGAGCCCGCTGTTCCATGGCGACCTCGTCGAGGATGCCCCGATTCGTTTGTTCCCGGCCCAGGAACATGTTGGCCACGACGTCGAGATTGTCGGCGAGAGCGAGATCCTGGTAGACGACTTCGATACCGAGATCGGCGGCATCTTTGGGTCCGTGGATGTGAACTTTCTTGCCACCGAAGATGGTGGCGCCCTCATCGAAGGGGTAGATCCCGACAATCCCTTTGATCAGCGTCGACTTGCCGGCGCCGTTGTCGCCGACGAGGGCCATGACTTCACCGGCGCGGACCTCGAAGTCGACCTTGTAGAGGGCATTGACCGCTCCGAACGACTTCGAGACACCCCTGCATTCCAGTAGTGGCGTGCTCGCTGAGCTCTGAGTTCCTGCTGACATGAGCGATCCCCTTCAATCTCTTTGTCGTATGGAGTGAGATGTCTGCACACACGACATCCGTGGCGAGGACGCCGGGCCTCTGCCGCCACGGATGTCATCGTGTGTGTGTAGTTGTTGTCCGCTGATCAATATCCAGCGAACTCTGTTGCTAAGCGTTATCTGTACAGAAGTCTGTTTCGGCGACGTCGCCGGTGCAGATTTCTTCGATTGTGCGGAAGCCGTCGGCGATGACGGTTTCGAGGATGTTGTCAGCTGTGACGGCGATCGGTACGAGCGCCACGTAGGGGAC
>JABDMN010000394.1 GCA_013001485.1 Acidimicrobiia bacterium | reverse complement strand
CCGGTGGGGCCGCCACCGCGACCAACCGTGCCTCCCCGGCCGTGGAAGAACCGCAGCTCGACGCCATGGCGCATCGCGACATCGCGCAGGGACCGGGATGCCTGATACAGCTCCCACTGTGACGTGGTGATCCCGCCACGCTTGTTCGAGTCGGAGTAGCCCAGCATCACCTCCTGGATGTCACCGCGCAGCGTCAACAGCTTGCGATAGGTGTCCACGGAGAGGAGGCGCTCCAACGAGTGGTGGGCGTTGCGGACCTCATCGACGGTCTCGAACAGCGGTACGAAGCCGATCCGCGCAACGCCGGCCTCGATGTCGATCAAGCCGGCGTCACGAGCCAGCACGGCGGGGGCCAGGATGTCCTCGGCGTCGACGGTCATCGAAACGATGTAGGACTCGATCACGTGATCGCCGAAGCGGTCGAGGGCGTCACGGATGGCGTGGAAGGTGCCGAGAGTCTTTGCGGGCTCGTCGTCGAGTTGAACGGTGAGCGGCGCCAGCGGTCGTTGTGATGCCAGCTCTGTGCCCAGCAGTTCCAGCCTCGCCGGTCGATCGAGGGCCGAGTAGTCCTCGCCGAGGCGTCGGTAGAGATCGGTGAGCACGTCGTGGTGTTTCTCGCTGTCCTCCCGGATGTCCATGGTGGCGAGGTGGAACCCGAAGGCCGACACCCTCCACATGAGGCGAGCCAGCATGCCTTCGGCAATGAGCTCACCCTGGTTCTCCGTGAGTGACCGGTGCATCACGGCGAGATCGTCGAGCAGTTGGTGGGATGAGCGATAGTCGTGGCCTGACACATGGATGGCGGCGTCGTGGATTCGCTCCCTGGTGGCGTTGAGGCGAGAGTGGATGTAGGCGCACTTCTGACGGTACGGCTCACCCGCCGACAGCTCACGAAACCGTTCGTGGATATCGGGGAGGGTTTCGGCGTCAGCGACGAGGCTGTCTGCCATTTCCTCGGAGATCCCGATGACGGCCTCGGAGCTCGATACCTCAGCGGACAGTGCCTCGACCGCTGCGATGAGCCCCCGCAGACCCCGATCGTGCTGGAGGCCCAGCACCTCGAAGGTGATGGCTGGAGTCACGTTGGGGTTGCCGTCCCGGTCCCCTCCGACCCAGGTTCCGAAGTGGAGCGGACGAGACGTCGGACCCAGAGAGGTTCCGAGACGCTCCAGTTGGTGGTCGACCTCATCGAGGAGGTCGGGAACCACGTCGCGGAACATGGTGTCGAAGTAGTACATCACCGACCGTGCCTCGTCGATCGGGGTGGGCCGCGTCGTCCGCAGTTCATCGGTCTGCCAGATGAGGTCGATCAGTTCGGCCAGGCGCCGGGTGATGCGGTCTTGCTGCGGCTCGCTGAGACGGGGATCCTGCCGCTGTTCGAGGAGCCCGGCGATGGCCTCGGTCTTGGTGAGCACAGAACGGCGTACGGCCTCGGTGGGGTGGGCGGTGAACACCGGCCGCAGCTCGAGCCTGTTGACGACATCGGCGACAGTGCCCTCGTCGATGCCTGCTTCGAGGATTCGATCGACCGTGGCCTGGAGGAAGCCTCTCTTGCGTCCCCGTCGCGTCGTCTCCTCATCGAGCCGGTGAGTCTGCTCGGCGATGTTGGCGAGGTGGAAGTAGGCCGAGAAGGCACGCACCATCTGCATCGTGGTGCCCAGATCGAGTGCGCCCATGACGGAGTCGAGCTCTGACGCCGCGTCGGCATCGGATGCATCTGCCCGCAGCCTCTTGGTCAGGGAACGAACGCGCTCGACGAGGTCGAGAAGCTCCTGGCCATGCTGACGGACGAGCGTCTCGCCGAGAAGGTTGCCCAGCAGGCGGATGTCGGCGCGCAGGGCGACACTGCCGTCATGAGTCTCTTCGCCAGGGGGAATGGTCACGGCGGCGAGCGTAGTTGCCGCGGCGTTCGCAAACGGTGACCAGCACTAACCTCGCGGCCGATGAGAGCTCTAGCCACCCGCTTGTACGTCTGGTTTCAGAACGAGACCGTCGAGGACATCCCTGAGGACCTCGTCGACGACATCCCCGAAGACGTCTTGCAGCAGCTGAAGGACGGCGTGATCGACAAGATCCCCGACGACGTCCTCGACGATCTCAAGACACGCTTTGGCGAGTCGGTCACCGACCGCCTCCCACCCGATCTGGTCCAGTTCGCCACCGACAACCCGACACTGGCCGCGATATTCGCCGTCATCGGTGTGTTGGCGATCCTCGGTTTCATCTGGGGTGTCGTGAAGTCGGCAGTGAAGGTCGCTGTGTTCTTCGGCATTCTCGCTGCGATCGCCTGGTTCCTCTTCGCCCAGCAGTAGATGGAGTTCCTGGGCGAAGTCATCGGCGATGTCGTCGACTTCTTCGCCACCGCCGGATCCGAACTTTGGGAGGTCATCGGCCTCACGTTCGCTGTGTCCGGCACTGCCACCGTGATCGGCGCAGCCATCGGGATTCCGCTCGGGGTGGCGCTCGGCATCGGCACCTTCCGGGGACGGTCCTTCACGCAGGCCGTCGTCAACACCGGGATGGCCATTCCCCCCGTCCTGGCCGGCTTGGTGGTGCTTCTGCTGGTGTGGGGGGACGGGCCCGGCGGTGCCCTCGACCTCGTGTTCACGCCGGCCGCCATGATCACTGCCCAGACGCTGCTCGCAGTGCCGATCGCCGCCGGGGTCACCGCAGCCGCGATCCGCAGCCTGTCGCCCGATGCTCATGAGCAGCTGGTCGCCCTGCGGCTCCCGGCCGCCGTCCGGGGCCGGCTGGTGGTGAAAGAGGCCTGGCCCGGCGTCGCTGCAGCCGTCGCTGCCGCGTTCGGTCGAGTGCTTGCCGAGGTGGGAGCCGTCCTCGTGGTCGGAGGCAACATTCGGGGCGAGACCCGGGTCCTCACCACCGCGATCGTCCAGGAGGCGAGACAAGCTCGATTCGGCGCCGCCCTCGCCCTCGGCATCGTCCTGCTCGTCATCGCGTTTGCGGTGAATCTGGTTCTCATTCGGCTGCAGCGGGAGGCACCCGCATGAAGATCGGCCCGATCGCCACGCGACGAGGCGACCTGGAAATCAGCGTCGGCCCGATCGAGGTCGAACCCGGCCGCCGCCTCGTCATCTTCGGTCCCAACGGAGCAGGCAAGACGACCCTGTTGCGGAGCGTGGCCGCCGACCCGGATGAACGCATCGCGTACCTGCCGCAGCGGCCCTATCTGTTCCGCGGGACTGGTCGCAGCAACCTCTTGCTCGGAGTGTCCGATCACGATCGGGCCACGCACCTCGCCAACCGTCTCGGTGTCGGCAACCGCCTGGACGTTGCGGCCCGGCGTCTCAGCGGGGGAGAGCGGCATCGCATCGCCCTGGCCCGTGCCCTCGCCGCCGATGCCCGC
>JABDMN010000391.1 GCA_013001485.1 Acidimicrobiia bacterium | reverse complement strand
GAGATGCAGAGCCTCTGCCTCAACGTCGAGATGCTCTCGGCCGGTGAGGAGGTCGAGCTCAAGGATCTCGAAGAGGACGTGTTCCGCACCGCTGCCTCGCTCGGCATCGATATCTCGAGGCCTGAGCGCGCCGAGGTCACCGTTCCGTAACGCCAGCTTTCACACGACTTATCAACGCACATTGAACGAGGAAGACAGAGGGGTACATGCCACAACTCTTCGATGAACTGAAGATCAGCCTCGCCGGCGCCGACCAGATTCGCTCCTGGTCGTACGGCGAGGTGAAGAAGCCCGAGACGATCAACTACCGGACGCTGAAGCCTGAAAAGGACGGCCTGTTCGACGAGCGGATCTTCGGGCCCACTCGCGACTGGGAGTGCTACTGCGGCAAGTACAAGCGTGTCCGTTTCCGCGGCATTGTGTGCGAGCGCTGCGGCGTCGAGGTGACTCGGGCCAAGGTTCGCCGCGAGCGGATGGGCCACATCGAGCTCGCTGCCCCCGTGACCCACATCTGGTTCTTCAAGGGTGTGCCGTCGCGCCTCGGCTACCTGCTCGACATGTCACCGAAGGATCTCGAGAAGGTCATCTACTTCGCTGCCTACATGATCACGTGGGTCGACGAGGAGAAGCGGACGGCTGAGATCCCCGATCTCGAGGACGCCACCCGCCACGAGCTCGACCTGATCGCACAGGAGTTCGAGGACTGGAAGACCGAGCGGCTGGAGCGTCTCGAGCAGGAACTCGCTCAGATGGAAGAGGCCGGTGCGGCCGCCCCCGACCTGTCGGCACGACGCCGCGAGGTCGACCGCGAGATCAAGGATCGTGAGGAGCGGGCAGGCGTAGAGGGCGAGCTGCTCAGCGAAGCTCTCGACACGTTCAAGTCCATGAAGCCAAAGCAGCTGATCGAGTCCGAGCAGCTGTGGCGTGAGATCGTCGACCGGTTCGGCGACTACTACGAGGGCGGCATGGGCGCTGAAGCGGTGAAGTCGCTCATCGACCGTCTCGATCTCGACGCCGAGGTGGAGAACCTCAAGGGCGACCTCGATGCGAACTCGCAGCAGCGTCGCCAGCGGGCGATGAAGCGTCTCAAGGTCGTCACACCGTTCGCTGACGGGAAGAACAGCCCGTTGTCCATGGTCCTCGAGTCGATTCCGGTGATTCCGCCAGATCTGCGCCCGATGGTGCAGCTCGACGGTGGGCGGTTTGCCACCTCTGACCTCAACGACCTCTATCGCCGGGTGATCAACCGCAACAACCGGCTCAAGAGGCTGCTCGACCTCGGTGCTCCCGAGATCATCGTGAACAACGAGAAGCGGATGCTCCAGGAGGCCGTTGACGCGTTGTTCGACAACGGTCGCCGCGGTCGTGCGGTGACGGGTCCAGGCAACCGCGCCCTCAAGTCCTTGTCGGACATGCTCAAGGGCAAGCAGGGCCGTTTCCGTCAGAACCTGCTTGGGAAGCGTGTCGACTACTCGGGCCGTTCGGTCATCGTGGTCGGTCCGCAGCTCAAGTTGCATCAGTGCGGGCTTCCCAAGGTGATGGCGCTCGAGTTGTTCAAGCCCTTCGTCATGAAGCGTCTCGTCGATCTCGACCTGGCGCAGAACATCAAGGCCGCCAAGCGCATGGTCGAGCGTCGCCGGGCACAGGTGTGGGACGTGCTGTCCGATGTGATCCAGGAGCACCCGGTGCTTCTCAACCGGGCACCGACGTTGCACCGCCTCGGCATCCAGGCCTTCGAGCCTGTGCTTGTCGAGGGTAAGGCGATTCAGATTCACCCGTTGGTATGTGAGGCTTTCAACGCCGACTTCGACGGCGACCAGATGGCCGTTCACCTGCCGCTGTCAGCAGAGGCCCAGGCTGAGGCACGGATTCTCATGCTGTCGGCCAACAACGTCCTGTCGCCGGCTTCGGGTCGTCCGACGGTGACTCCGTCCCAGGACATGGTCATCGGCATCTTCTATCTGGCCGAGCTGGTCGAGGATGCATTGGGCGCAGGTCGTGCGTTCTCCACGATCGATGAGGCTCGCATGGCCTACGACAGCGGCGATTTGTCGCTGCACGCCCCGATCAAGCTACGGCTTGGCGACGTCGTCGGTGATCCGGCGATGCACGGCGATGTGTCCGAGGTGCTGGGAGATCTGGTCACGCCTGAGCCGCTCGTCGGCGAAGGACTGTCCGACACCACACTCGGGCGAGCGCTCGTCAACGCTGCGTTGCCGACGACGTATCCCTATCTCAACGCTCCGTTCCTCAAGTCGGACATCAGGAACCTCATCGAGGATGTGATCGCCCGATACAACAAGCCGGACGTCGCACGAACGCTCGACTCGCTCAAGGAGCTCGGGTTCCACTACTCGACCAAAGCCGGTTTGACCATCGGCCTCGAGGACGTGAAGACCCCGCCTGAGAAGCTGAAGATCCTCGAGAGTTTCGAGGACCGCGCCGAGAAGGTGGAGAGCCTGTTTCAGAAGGGTGTCATCACCGACGACGAGCGTCGTCAGGAGCTGATCGAGATCTGGACCGAGGCGACCGATCAGGTGAAGGACGCCATGGCCGAGACGCTGCAGGCCGAGCGGTTCAACCCGATCGACATGATGGTGCGTTCGGGTGCTCGCGGGAACATCATGCAGTTGCGGCAGATTGCCGGTATGCGTGGTCTCGTGGCCAATCCAAAGGGCGACATCATCCCGCAGCCGATCAAGTCGAACTTCCGTGAAGGCCTGTCGGTTTTGGAGTACTTCATCTCCACGCACGGTGCCCGCAAGGGTCTTGCCGACACCGCTCTGCGTACTGCCGACTCCGGTTACCTGACCCGACGCCTCGTTGACGTCAGTCAGGAGACCATTGTTCGTGAGCCGGAATGCGGCACCGAGCGATCCATCGAGATCATGGTTCGCCCGGCTGCCGGTGAGCCGGCCATCCGCAACCTGCGGAGCCGGGTCTACGGGCGTCACCTCGCCGAGGACGTCAAGATCGAGCGGAAGCTGGTCGAGACTTCGGCCGGTGTGAAACTCCGCAAGGGCACACTCCTCGATGGCAAGGCGCTCAAGGCGCTCGAGTTGGCCGATGAGGTCGAGCACCTCCGTGTGCTGTCTCCGCTCACCTGTGACACCCGTCACGGCGTGTGTGTCAGTTGCTACGGCTTGTCGCTGGCGACCGGCCGCATGGTCGAGATGGGTGAAGCGGTCGGCATCGTGGCAGCCCAGTCGATCGGTGAGCCTGGTACCCAGCTGACGATGCGTACCTTCCACACCGGTGGTGTCGCTGGTGAGGACATCACACACGGTCTGCCCCGTGTGGTCGAGCTCTTCGAGGCCCGGACACCAAAGGGCAAGGCATTGCTCGCCGAGCACGGCGGCGCAATCAAGCTTCTCGACGACGAGGAAGGCCGACGGGTCGTTGTCACCGACAAGGACCTCGAGACCGAGTACCCGTTGCCGAGGCGTGCCCGGCTCCGTGTCGCCGAAGGCGACATCATCGAACCGGGAACCCAGCTGACAGAGGGTCCTCTTGATCCCAAGGAGGTCCTCGAGGTCCAGGGTGTGCGTGCTTCGCAGCGCTACCTCGTCGACCAGGTGCAGGAGGTGTACCGGTCCCAGGGTGTGGAGATCCACGACAAGCACATCGAAATGGTTGTGCGTCAGATGCTGCGCAGGATTCGTGTCGTCAGCTCCGGTGACTCCGATGTGTTGCCGGCCGAGCTCATCGACGATCGTGACTTCCTTCAGTTGAACCGGGATCTGGTCCAGGACGGCAAGACGCCGGCCGAGGGTCGTCCCGAGCTGATGGGTATCACGAAGGCCTCGCTGGCCACCGAGTCGTGGTTGTCGGCTGCGTCGTTCCAGGAGACGACACGGGTGCTCACCGAGGCGTCGCTGCAGTCGAAGTCTGACTACATGCGTGGCCTCAAGGAGAATGTCATCATCGGCAAGCTGATCCCGGCCGGTACCGGATCCGACGACTACCAAGTGGTGCAGCCTCTGCTGCCAGATGCCACCGTGGTGTCTGCGCTTGGCTTGTTCGGTGAGGTTCCAGGTGAGGGCGATTCTGCCGACGCCGAGCTCCCCGCCAACCCTGCCGAGTGGCTCGCATCTCTCGGAGCCCAGACGGAGTCGGAGGAAGAGGAGTAGCGG
>JABDMN010000384.1 GCA_013001485.1 Acidimicrobiia bacterium | reverse complement strand
GGTTGGGGCCGACCAAGGTGGACTCGATGGTACCATCCGCCGCCTGTGAGCTGGCTGGCGGGCAAGCGGCTTCAACTCCTGCTCTTTGGGTGCGGGCTTTTGGTCTATGGACTGGTCGCTGGCGCGCGGCTGGCCACGCAGAGCCCCGACCCGCACTTCGTCTACCAGGCCGACGCCTGGCTGCACGGCCGCCTCGATATCGGCAAGAAGCCCAAGAAAGGCGACGACATGGCTTTCGTCGACGCCGTCCGGCTCGACGACGGCAGCGAGGTTCGCGGCCGGCGACTGTTCACTGAGCGCAAGTTCATGACCACCGGCGGGCAGCGCATCGACGTCAGCCGAGTTCGCAGGAACCTCGGCCGCACCTACTACGTATCGTTTCCGCCGGCTCCGGCACTGCTCATGCTGCCTTCGGCCGTGCTCGCCGGCCCCGAAGGGAACGACGTCATTCCGACGGTGCTGGCCGCCGCCTTGATCCTGCCGCTGATGTTCTCGACCCTGAGGCGACTTGCAGCCGACCGCCTCT
The DNA here is from genome assembly GCA_013001485.1 of Acidimicrobiia bacterium. GTDB lineage: Bacteria > Actinomycetota > Acidimicrobiia > Spongiisociales > UBA5794 > JABDIW01. The sequence continues at coordinate 3,104 of JABDMN010000384.1, read as the reverse complement.
CGGAGCGGACTGTCGTCGACGACCTGTGGTTGGTATCAGCCTACGCCTTCGGCTCGGTGTTCTTCTTCTGCGCCGTGCAGGGTCGGGTCTGGTTCACGGCCCATGTGGTCGGGTCGCTGATGGCTTGGTGCTACCTGTATTTCTCGGTCGGTGCACGCCGACCAATAGCCGCGGGCACGTTCCTGGCCCTGGCCGCCCTGTCCAGAATCCCGCTGGCTTTTGCCTTTCCGATCTTCGCGTTCGAGGCCTGGCGGGTGGCCGACGGCGACCGGCGGCGGCTGCTGTCGAGTTGCGCGAAGTTCGCTGCCCCCGTGATGGGCTTCATCGTCGTAGCCGTCGCTTTCAACCTCGCCCGCTGGGACGACCCCCTCGAGTTCGGTCATCGATTCCTCCACGTCCGACAGCAGAACAACATCGAGGTACACGGGCTGTTCTCCTCGCATTACTTGCTGCGCAACCTGCAGGTCGCGTTCACCATGATCCCGTGTATTGGCGAATCATCGCCTTACTTGCGCATCGGAGGTCATGGCCTGGCGATCTGGCTGACCTCGCCAATCCTTCTCTGGGCGCTGTGGCCTCGTAAACGAACCCACCTACATATCCCCCTTTGGATTACCAGCGCGATCATCATCGGCATGCCGCTCTTCTATCAGAACACCGGGTGGTTCCAGTTCGGCTATCGCTTCGCCGCCGACGCCCTGCCCTTCTTGTTTCTGCTGATCGCTATGGGGGCGCGACCACTCGGGAAGCTGGCCCGCGCAGCCATCGTTGCCGGGATCGTCATCAACCTGTTTGGAGCCGTAACCTTCAACCGCTACCAGCAGTTCTATCGAACCGACATGCCCACCTATCAGCTCCAGGTGCGGTGCTGAGTACCCCTCGCCCCCTCGTCCTTATATAGGGAGGCTCGGAAATAACTTCGAGTTTCCTGCCCATAGCTTTGAGTCCGCGACTTCAATGCGTTAAATTGCAAGCACATGCTGGCCAGACGGGTCATCGCAATCTCTCCAGATAAGGCCCTTGCAAAGCGCATGAGCCTGTCCCTTATGGCTGCGGGCGCCGCGGTGGAGACACTTCCGTCACCGGATTCGCTCGGTAAGGGCGAGATCCAGGCTACGGCCGTCGTCTTCCATGTCGATGGCCCGAACCCGGCTTCTCAGATCGCGCCGTTGATCGACCGTCTCCGCGACGGAGCCTGGATCATCGTGGTCTTGCCGAAGAGCAATCTGGCAGAGACGGTGGCCGTGATGGAGCTGTCGGATCGCGTCGCCGGAGTGTTGGTAGCCGACCAGCTGTCCAGTGTGTCGCTGTCGTCGATGGCGACCCGGATTCTCTACGGCGACATCTTCGGCCTGGAGAAGATCATTCCGTGGGGTAACCGGGTCTATTCGGCCCTTGTCGGTGACTACCAGGAGAAGTCCGTTTGCATCTCGGAGATTTCCGAGTTCGCCGGCGCAATGCGGGTCCGCCGCAAGTATCGCGAGGCCATCGAGCAGTGCGTCGACGAGATGCTGATGAACGCGCTCTACGACGCTCCCGTCGATGCTTCCGGCGAAATGCTCTTCGCCAAGATTCCGACCAAGTCGCGAATCACCATGCGGCTGGAGCAGAAAGCGGTCGTCCAGTACGCCTGTGACGGCAAGACCTTCACGGTATCGGTCCGAGACAACTACGGCACGTTGGCTCGCGAAACCGTGATGCAGTACCTGCACAAGTGCATCCACTCAGAGGACCAGATCGATCGCAAAACGGGTGGTGCAGGCCTCGGCCTCTACATCATGGCCAATGCCACCACCCAGTTCGTGTTCAACGTCCTGCCTGGCGTTGCCACAGAGTGCATCTGCAGCTTCGATCTCACCGCACCGAAGGTCCAGCTGAAGCACTTCGGGTTCTTCGAGGAGCGCATCGATGCCACGGGCCGGCTCATGGGCGAAGGCCAGCTGGTTGCTGGCGGCCGCCGATCGGTAGGAGCGGTCTCCAAGCCGCTGATGTTCTTCTTATCGAGCGCCGTCATCTTGCTCCTGGGCCTGGTCTTTCTGGTCGCTTACGACCGCTTCGCTGGCCCCGGAACCAGCGCCGTCAACGTCGAGACCGAGATAGCCGACTGCGAGGTCCAGGTCGAGGGCTCGCCCCGGGGCCGTACCAACAAGGACGGCAACCTCGAGGTCGACGGTCTCAAGATCGGTGAATACGCAAAGATCACAGCGAGCTGTGACGGCTACGAGCAAGCCGAAGCAGTCGTGAGGCCGGTCAAGGGAACCACGATCCCCCTCGGGCTCCGCCCCAAGGCGATGTCCGCCAAGCTGCGGGTTACCTCCAACGTCCCCGACGTCCGGGTGCTCTACAAGGACAAGCTGCTGGGCACGACCCCGACCGTCATCGACTCGCTGCCTCCGGGCAAAGAGGCCAAGCTCAAGTTCGAGCGAACTGGCTACGATGCCAAGGTGGAGTCGATCAAGATCCCCGAGCCGGGCAAGGACATGACCCACTCGGTGTCGCTGTCCATGTCGTCAGATTACGGATCGTTCAAGATTATCTCGCAGCCAGCTGGTGCAGATATCGTCAAGAACGGCGAGCCGATCGTGGGCAAGACCACCCCGGTGGACGAGGTCCTGGTCGAAGCCGGCAAGAAGTACAGCCTCGTGATCCGCAAGAAGGGTTACCAAACCGCCAAAGTCGAATCACGCGTGGAACGCGGCCAGCGCAACAAGCTAATCGAGGTCAAGCTAGAAGTTGGTGGCAGCGTCACCATCGTCTCCAACATCTCGGGACGCGTGACCTTCACCGATCCCAAGGCCAACTCGGCCTGTGGGGGCAAGCTCCCCATTCGCGAGTGCGGGCTGCCGAACGCGACCTACAAGGCCCGCTTCGAGGGAGCCGCTCGCGCGACAAAGGATTTCCGAGTCAAGGTCAACGGTGACTCGGTCAAGCGCGAGATTCGATTTGGCATCTTCAAGGCCAAGCGGGGCTACAAGATTCGCCTCGGCTCGAAGGGCAAGTTCCGCGCCGACGTGGCGGTTCGAATGGATCAGACGGTCGAGATCCAGTACATCAAGGACGGCTCGACCGCGGTGCGCACCATCCGCGTCACGGCCAAGTCCAAC